>NZ_BAABDO010000022.1:0-71223 GCF_039539665.1 Actinomadura keratinilytica | reverse complement strand
CGAGGCACGCGACCGCGTGCGGGCGGCGATCTTCAACTCCGGCGAGGACTGGCCCAACCGGCACGTCACGGTGTCCCTCTTCCCGGCCAGCCTGCCGAAACGAGGCTCGACCTTCGATTTGGCCATCGCGGTCGCGCTGCTCGCGGCGGCCGAGGCGGTGCCGCCCCGGTCCTGCGCGGGGCTGGTGATGGTCGGGGAGCTCGGGCTGGACGGCCGGATCCGCTCCATCCCGGGCGTGCTGCCCGCGGCACTGGCCGCCGCGCACGCCGGCTGCCGCACCGTGGTCGTCCCGCAGGCCAACGCCGCCGAGGCGGAACTCGTCCCCGACCTGCAGGTGATACCGGCGCGGACGCTGCGCGGGCTGCTGTGCCTGCTGCGCGACGAGCCGCCGCCGATCGAAGAGGAGGACGACCCGCTCCCCGCCCGTACCGCTCCCGAAGGGCTCACCCTCGGCCGCCAGGCGAACGGCACCGGGGTCGACCTGGCGGACGTGCGCGGCCAGGCCGAGGCCCGCCGCGCCCTGGAGATCAGCGCGGCCGGCGGCCACCACCTCTACTTCAGCGGCCCTCCCGGGTGCGGCAAGACCATGCTCGCCGAACGCCTCCCCACCCTGATGCCCCCGCTGGAACCGGAAGAGGCGCTGGAGGTCACCGCGCTGCACTCCGTCGCCGGAACCCTGCCGCCGGACCAGCCGCTGATCACGCGTCCCCCGTTCTACGCGCCCCACCACACCGCCACCCGCCCGGCCATGGTCGGCGGCGGTTCCGGCCGGACGCTGCAACCCGGCGCGGTGTCCCTGGCCCACCGCGGCATCCTGTTCCTGGACGAGGCACCCGAGTTCCAGGGCGGCGTTCTGGACGCCCTGCGGCAGCCGTTGGAGGAGGGCTCCGTACGGATCTCCCGCACGGAGGGGACGGCGACCTTCCCCGCCCGGTTCACACTCGTGCTGGCCGCCAACCCGTGCCCGTGCGCGGCGGCCAAGTCGATCGACTGCTCCTGTGCGCCCGGCGTCCGACGCAAGTACCTTTCCAAGATCTCCGGGCCGCTGCTCGACCGCATCGACCTGAAGCTGGAGCTGGTCCCCGCCAGCCGCGCCGAACTGCGCTACGACGTGGAGTTCGCCGAGTCCAGCCAGGTCGTCGCCGAGCGCGTGCAGGAGGCCCGCGACCGGTCGCGCAAACGCCTGGCCGACACCCCCTGGCGGTGCAACGCCGAGATCCCCGGCCCCGAGCTGCGCCGCCGCTTCACCCCCGAACCGGACGCGATGCACGCCGCCGACGAGGCCCTGCAGAACGGCACGCTCAGCGCCCGCGGTCTCGACCGCGTCCTGCGGGTCGCCTGGACGATCGCCGACCTGGCCGGTCGCGACCAGCCCTCCCCGGACGACGTCGGCGGCGCGCTCGCCCTGTGGACGTGGAGGCGGACATGACCGGAGAGCGCCTGGCCAGGGCGGCCCTGACCGCCATCGCCGAGCCGGGCGACGCGCTGCTGAACCGCATCGTCGACCGCCTCGGCCCGGCCGGGGCCGTCGCGGCGATCCGCACCGGGGACGTCCCCGACGACCTGCTGTCCGAGCGGGTGGCGGGCCGCCTGCGGCACTGGCGGATCCGGTCGGCCGCCGCGGAACCCGAACGCGATCTGGAGATCTGCGCCCGGCTGGGCGGGCGCCTGGTCTGCCCCGGCGACCCCGAATGGCCCACCACGCTGGACGATCTCGGCGGAGAGCGCCCGTACGCGCTGTGGCTGCGCGGCCCCGGCGACCTGCGCAACGCCTGCCTGCGCTCGGTGGCCGTGGTCGGATCCCGCGCGGCGTCCTCCTACGGCCTGCGCGTGGCCGCCGAGTTCGCCGCCGACCTGGCCGAACGCGGCTGGTCGGTGGTGTCGGGCGGCGCGCTCGGCATCGACGCGGCCGCCCACCGGGGCGCCCTGGCCGCCGACGGCCCGACGGTCGCGGTGCTGGCCAACGGGGTGGACGTGCCGTACCCGGCGTCCAACGACGGGCTGTTCGCCGAGATCGCCCGGCGGGCGGTGCTGGTCAGCGAGTCGCCTCCGGGGGTGGAGCCGCACCGCCTGCGCTTCCTCGTCCGCAACCGGGTGATCGCCGCACTGTGCCGGGGCACGGTGGTCGTCGAGGCGGAGGCGCGCAGCGGGGCCCTCAGCACCGCCGCCTGGACCCGCAGACTGGGGCGCGTCCTCATGGCGGTGCCCGGCCCGATCGACTCGCGGACGTCGGTGGGCTGCCACCGGCTGCTCCGGGAGGACCCGTCCACCTTCCTGGTCGCCCGCCCCGAAGAGGTCGTCGAGGCGGTGGGCCGTATCGGCGACGACCTGGCCCCCGTCCCGTCCGGCCCCGTGCTGCCCCGCGACCGCCTGGAGCCGACCGCCCGCGCCGTCCTGGAAGCCCTTCCCGGCCGAGGCTCCGCGGGCCCCGCGCAGATCGCCGTCAAGGCGGGCGTCGACCTGGCCACGGCCAACGGCAAGCTCGGCCTCCTGGCCGCCGCGGGCTTCGTCGAACGCAGCGCCGCCGGCTGGCGCCTCACCAAGGCCGCCAAGCAACCCAAATGACCACCGGCCCCCGCCCCTCCGCCCAGCACGACGAAGAGAAGTGATCCCCTGTATCAGATGAGCAATGCCGATCACGCCCCCGCCAAGCCGGAGAAGCACGTCGCGGTCACACCAAAGCCCCCACGGCCGCAACCGATGCCCGACACGACGACAGGGATGCCGCCGCCCAGCGCCGTGGAGTGCGCGTCAACCACCTCGAACGCCACCGGGCCGCGGCTGCCCCGCCACGACACGCTCTTCGTTCGCGACCAGGCCGTTCTCCCAAGAGCACCGCAGTCGCCCCGCTCTGAAACACGGCCTACTGAGCTTTTCGTTGGTTCTGCGGGTGTGGAGGGGTGGGGTCTCTCGGTATCGCGGCATGTCCCCCGACGCCCGGCCTGGGGGTTCCAAAGAAGCCGTTCCGCCGTTGATCCGGCCGTAGTGGGCCGAGGTGCGGCGGATGCGTGCGACCGAACCACGCAACTTACGAAAAGCTCAGTAGGCAGTGTCGTCGAAGTGGCTGCGGGCTGGTCGGTCGATGCGGACCATGTGGCCGCTCTTCGACAGGCGCATCCATCGGCGGCGCGGCGTCGCCGAGCGCTGCTTCGACCACATCGGGCGGTGGCACGGCGCCGCCACCCGCCACTGCAGGACCGCCAAGGTCCTTCCAAGTCGCCGTCACGTCGACCGCCCCGCCGATGCGGCCATGACACTCTGACGACACACCCTGGGGCCTGTCCAGTGGATCAATGGTGGATCCGCAGCAGCGCGGTGGCCGGGGTGCTCCGGCCGGTGGTGACGGGCCGGGCCGGGCGCCGGGGCGGCGGTGCCGCACCTCACTTCGGGCAGGTCGGTGCCTTTTTGGACCGTTTGGTTCTGTCGGCGGGGCGGCTTCACCGGAGGCGGACACGCGGCCGCCATGATCCACCGGACACGACCTAGTGGTTGGCGGGCAGTTCGAAGTCGCTCTTGGCGAGCTCCTCGATGTTGACGTCCTTGAACGTGACAACCCGGACGTTCTTGACGAAGCGAGCAGGCCGATACATGTCCCACACCCAGGCGTCCTGCATCGTGACCTCGAAGAAGACCTCTCCGTTGTCGGAGCTGCGCACCTGCAGATCGACCGAGTTGGTGAGGTAGAACCTGCGCTCGGTCTCCACCACGTAGGTGAACAGGCCGACGACGTCGCGGTACTCGCGATAGAGCTGCAGCTCCATCTCGGTCTCGTACTTCTCGAGATCCTCGGCGCTCACGCTCGTGCCCCTTCCGTCCGGCCTTCGCCGGGAATCTCCCCCACGGGGCCGTACCCGGCCTCCCCCACGGCCTCCCCACCATTGTTGCGCACGGCCCGCCCGACGTTGACGAAGGAGAACCGATGCTCCGGGCACGGCCCGTACCTGGCCAGCGCCGCGGAATGATCACGAGTCACGTACCCCTTGTGCACGTCGAAGCCGTACTGGGGGTAGCGCTCGTGCAGATCGACCATGATGCGGTCCCGGGTGACCTTGGCCACGATGGAGGCCGCCGCCACGCACGCCGCGACCCGGTCCCCCTTGATCACCGCCAGCCCGGGCACGTCCAGACCGGGAACGGCGAACCCGTCGCTCAGCACGTACGCGGGCCGCCGCTCCAGGGCCGCCAGCGCGCGCCGCATCCCCGTCACATTGCACTGGTGCAGCCCCAGCCGGTCGACGTCATGACAGGGGATGACCAGGGCGCTCCATGCCACGGCCCGTTCGACGATCTCGGCGTACAGTTCCTCGCGTCGCGCCGGGGTGAGCAGCTTGGAGTCGGTCAGCCCCTCGATCCGTCCGCGTCGTCCCCCCGGCAGGATCACCGCGCCGACCACCAGCGGCCCCGCGCACGCCCCGCGGCCCGCCTCGTCGACACCGGCCACCGGGCTGAAACCCGCGTGCTCCAGCGCCCGCTCGTAGCCGTACAACCCGGCGTCCCGGCGCGGCGTGTAGCGGAGTGGACGACCTCTCATGGTCCGCAGCGTACGTCGCCCGCACCCACCGCTGCGCCCGGAATGCGAGTTAGCCCCCCACAGGTCCCTCCGCACATCGCCACCACGGCCGGGCGGGACGTCCGTGGCATCGGTAGACGAGGTGCTCAAAGCCTGAAGGGACACCGTGACGTGCCGGTCGGGCCAGTCCTCGCCGGAGTTGAAGATCGCCGCCCGCACGCGGTCGCGTGCCTCGTTGAGCGCGGCGTCCGGGAGCCCCACCAGGTGCAGACCGGGGACACCGCTGGTGATGGCCGCCTCGACGTCGATGACGAAGCCGTCCACTCCCACCAGCGACACGGACCGGGTTCTGGCCAGCGTCACCTCAGCACACCCCCCGCACGTGCTCGACGGAGAACCCGCAGCTCTCGACACGACCGCCGGGGGGAGGGACGGCCGTTCGCCGGTGGCGCGCGCCGTACCCGCCGGCCCCGGCGGCAGACCCGCGCACCCCGGCCACAAATCGCGCGACCCAGGAGACACCCCTGCGACGAGCCACCACCGGAGGCGACGGACAAGCGTGCCGATGGGTGCCCTGGAACGGGCGAGACTCGGATTCAAGGGGCGACGCGGCCACGGGGCGGTGGGTATGCGGGGCAGCTACGCGACGCAGGGGCGAACGCGCCGGGACGCATCGTTCTCAGCAGAATCCGCTTTGGTTGCGCCGTGTTCGGTCAGCTCTGGTTGATCTTGAGTTGGGGTGCGGCAGGGTCGTCCCCGCGTGTTGCGGGTCGGCTGCGCCGCCATGTGCGGGCGGGTCGCCGCGGAGGCCGTGATCGCCCTCGTCACCGCGCCGCTGCGAACCCACCGTGATCCACCGGACACGCCCGAATGGGTCGGGTTTCGAAGTCGGTGGAGCCATTCGGTGGTATCGAGAGGGCGGCCCGGTGGCGGCCGGAGAGCTTGTCGTAGCGGGTGGCCACGGTCCGGTTGGCGCTCGAAGTGGTTGACGTCGTACTCCATGGCATGGCGGGCCTTGCAGGAGGCCGGGGCGAAGGCGGGGGACGACCGCCGCTGCCGGGCCTGGTCGCCCGTGGGTCGGGATCGTGGCGGAGATGCCACGGCGGCGCTCACCTGCACTTACCGGCAGGAGCGGCGGCGCCGTTTACAAGGTGGCCGATGGTGGCGCTGCCGCTTGTGGGGCGCGCTTGGGCGTGCGCCCGGCGCCGGATGGCTTGCCTCCCTCGCGGCCTGGTCGCCCGCGGCCTGTCCGGCGTCCAGCTGGCGATCTCCGACGCCCACACCGGGTGGGGCGTGGCCCGGTCCGCGGGGTGCGCAGGTCAGCGGCGGCGTCGGCGCAGGCGGCGGCGGAGGTAGGTGATGGGCAGTGCGCCTGCGAACCCCAGCGCGACCGGGGTCGCGGGGACGACGGCCGAGGCGGCCTGCAGGGCCGGTTGCTCGAACGTCTTCGGGATCGGGAGGGTGCCGATGTGGTTGAAGGGCCAGACGATCACGAATGCGCGGCCGATGACGCGGTTGGTCGGGATGGTGCCGCCGCCGGGGTCACCGCGGTGCGCCCGCGAGTCGGAGGAGACCTCGCGGTGATCGCCCATCACCCACAGCTGGCCGGGCTGCACCACGTGGTCGAACGGCTCGTTGGACGGCTTGTTCTGCTCGCCCGTGACCGGGTCGGTGTACAGGTAGGAGCGCTCGTCCAGCGGCGTGCCGTTGACGGTGATGCGCCCCTGGGCGTCACAGCATTTGACGTGGTCGCCCGGCGTCCCGATGACGCGCTTGATGTAGTCCTTCTCGCCGGGAACCATGCCGAAGGTGCGGCCGATGCCGCGCAGCGCCTTGGAGAGCGGGTTGCCCGGCTCCTCGACCTCGACCTCGGGGTCCCAGGAGTCCAGGCCGTTGAAGACGACGATGTCGCCGCGCTTCACGTCCCGGGTGTGGTAGACGATCTTGTTGACGAGGACTCGGTCGCCGATCTGCAGGGTGTTCTCCATCGACGCCGACGGGATGTAGAACGCCTGCACCGCGAACGCCTTGATGATCAGGGCGAGGACCAGCGCGACCCCGACGAGGATCGGCAGTTCCTTCCAGAAAGAGCCCTGCTTGCGTTCCTTGCGGTCGCCGCTCTCCTCCTCGTCCGAGGACGTCTCGCCAGCGCTTTCCGCACCGGAGGTCACGGCCTGCTTGTCGTCGGGCACCGCGCCCTCGGCTTCCGATCGCACGTCTCTCCGATCGTCCTCGTCACTCATCCCAGCGCAAAGCCTATCGGCGCGGACGCCGCCGCACCCCGCGCGAACGGCCGTGTCGCGCCCGGCACGGCCGGACCCGGCACCGAGCGCGCCGTCCGTGCGGGCAACGCTCCGTTCCCCTCGAAGGGTTCCTGAAACGGCGCCCCGCCACAAGGCGGATTCAAAGCGATTACCCGGAATTGAGACGAAGAATGCCGGAGTAAACAACAGGCGCCCCGGACCGCGGTCCGAGGCGCCGGGACGTCGCGGAGGCGATCAGAAGTCGCGCTTCTCCTTGATGCGGGCCGCCTTGCCGCGCAGGTTGCGCAGGTAGTACAGCTTGGCCCGGCGGACGTCACCGCGGGTGACGACTTCCAGCTTCTCGATGTGCGGGCTGTTGAGCGGCCAGGTGCGCTCGACACCGTACCCGCCCTTGCTCACCTTACGCACGGTGAAGGTCTCGCGGGCGCCGCCGCCCTGCCGGCGGATCACCACGCCCTCGAAGACCTGGATCCGGGTGACCTTGCCCTCGGTGATGCGCGCGTGCACCTTCACCGTGTCGCCCGGACGGAAGTCCGGGTGGTCGGTGCGCAGCGTGGCCTGCTCGATCTCACGGATCAGGGTGTGCATGACAGCGGTTCCTCATGGTCATACGCGGCCGGCCGAGAGGCCCCGGCGGTGGGAAGGGGGCGTCGCGCCGCGCGAAGTGGATCTTGATGAGAGTCTGTGTGCCGGGCGCGGGCGCGCGCACGGCGACGATTCAGTGTGCCATATCTTCGTCGTCCACCGGAAAACCGGCCTCCGCCAGCACCCGGCGGTCGTGCGCGTCCAGTGTCGCGGGGTCCAGGCGCGCGGCCAGTTCCGGACGGTTGCGCACGGTGCGCCGCAGCGCCTCGTCGCGGCGCCAGCGGGCGATCGCGCCGTGGTGGCCCGACAGCAGGATGTCCGGTACCGCGCGGCCGCGCCAGACCGGCGGCTTGGTGTAGACGGGGCCTTCCAGCAGCGACTCCATCGCGCCGGGGGCGAACGAGTCGTCGGCCACCGAGTCGGCGTTGCCGAGCACGCCGGGCAGCAGCCGGCCGACGGCTTCGACGATCACCAGCACCGCGACCTCGCCGCCCGCCAGCACGAAGTCGCCCAGGCTGATCTCGTCCACCGGCATGCGGGTGCGGGCCTCGTCCACCACCCGCGAGTCGATGCCCTCGTACCGGCCGCACGCGAACAGCAGCCAGGGCTCGGCGGCCAGTTCGGCGGCCTTCGCCTGGGTGAACGGGCGGCCGCTCGGCGTGGGGACGATCAGCCGGGGGACGGGTCCGCCGGGGGGCGCGATGGCGTCCAGCGCCTCCCCCCACGGTTCGGGCTTCATCACCATGCCGGGCCCGCCGCCGTAGGGGGTGTCGTCGACGGTGCGGTGCCGGTCGTGGGTCCACCGCCGGAGGTCGTGCACGTGCACGTCGAGCAGGCCGGTGCGGCGCGCCTTGCCCAGGAGGGAGACGTCCAGCGGAGCGAAGTACTCCGGAAAGATCGTGACGATGTCGAGCTTCATGAGGCTTTCGGTCGTGCCGGTTCGCGGGGTCCCGACCGCTCTTCGCCCCGGAATCGGATGTGTCGTCCTGCGTCGGCCCGGTTCGGTCGGCCGGACCTACCCGGAGGGGCTGCCGCGCGGCCGGGCCCGGCCGCTCAGTCGAGGAGGCCGGGGGGCGGGTCGATGCGCAACCGCCCCCCGGGAACGTCCACCTCCGGGACCAGGGCGGCGACGAAGGGCACCAGCGCCTCGCCTCCGCCGGTCCGCCGCACCACGAGCAGATCCTGCCCGTGGTGCCGCACCTCGGCGACGGTGCCGACCTCGGTGCCGTCGCCGGTGACCACGGCCAGTCCGATGAGCTCCTGGTCGTGGAACTCGTCGGGATCGGCCGACGGGGGGATGTCGGAGGGATCGACGACGAGCCAGGTGCCGCGCAGTTCCTCTGCGGCGTTCCGGTCGTCGACCCCGGAGAAGCGCACGAGCAGCCGACCCGAGTGCCATCTGGCGTGCTCGACGGTCAGCGGACCGGCGGCCGCGGGGTCGGTGGCCAGCTGCGTCCCCGGTGCGAACCGGCGATCGGGATCGTCGGTTCGCACGTCGACGGTGAGCTCGCCACGCACCCCGTGCGGACGGCCGACCCGGCCGACGACCAGCCGGTCGGCCGCCGGCCCGGAACCGGCACCGCGGGCCCGGGCATGGCCTTGCGCGGGGCGCCGGACGGGCGCCGCCGCCCCTGGGGCGCGGTCGGCGCTGGGGCGCATGGTCAGCGGACCTCGTGCAGGTCGAGCAGGTCCACCCGCACGTGCCGGCCCCCGGACAGGGCGCCGATCACGGTGCGCAGGGCCTTGGCGGTGCGACCGCTGCGGCCGATGACCTTGCCCAGGTCGTCGGGGTGCACCCGCACCTCCAGGACCCGACCGCCCCTGATCCTGCGGGCCTTCACCCGGACGTCGTCCGGATGCTCGACGATCCCGCGCACCAGGTGCTCGAGCGCTTCTTCGAGCACGTCTAGCCCTCGCTCTTAGCTTCGGTGTTGTCCTCGGCCTTGCCCGCGGCGTCCTCGGCCCGGCCCTCGCCCTTGCCCTTCTTGGACTCGGACTTCTTCCGGGACCGCGCCGTCGTGGCGGCGGCCTCCTCCTCGCCGAGCGACTCCTTGACCGCGGCCTCGAACAGGGCCTTCTTGTCGGGCTTCGGCTCGGCCTGCTTGAGCGTGCCCTCGGCGCCGGGCTCGCCCTTGAACTTCTGCCAGTCGCCGGTGATCTTGAGGATGTTGAGCACCGGCTCGGTCGGCTGCGCGCCGACGCCCAGCCAGTACTGCACCCGCTCGGAGTTCACCCGGATGAGCGAGGGCTCCTGCTTGGGCTGGTACAGGCCGATCTCCTCGATGGCCCGGCCGTCACGCTTGGTGCGGGCATCGGCGACGACGATCCGGTACTGCGGGTTCCGGATCTTCCCCAGACGCTTGAGCTTGATCTTGACTGCCACGGGTGTGGTGTTCTCCAGACTTCATACAGGGCCGAGCGGGCCTCACCAGGTGGGGATACCGGCTACCGGCCGCTCCATGGACTCCGGCCGCTCAGGACGAGAGAGGGCGCCTGCGCGTATCCGGGTTTCCAGCCTGCCATTCTGCCAGACGATCGCCCCGATGACCCAATCGCGGCATGACACGCCGCCCACCTCGCCGCTTCTCCCTCCTGAAGCACATCACCACCGCCGCCTTACCGCCCCAGCCCGCACCATTTCGCCGCCGTCCTCAGTTTCAGGATTCGGACCGCGATCGCCTGCCCCGCCCCTGAGCTGCGCGGACGATCCCGATCGGCAAGGACCTTTTTCGATCATGAAGCCTCGACCCCGCCTCCTCCACGCGATGCCGGAGTGCGGCTCACCCCCTCAACAAAGATCATCCGGTGGGGCGGTTCACGCAGCCGGGAGCGGCGCCCACCGCGACCGCAGGACGTCCCCCACAGGCCGGCGATCAACACACGGCCACCGAAAACACAACCTGAAGTCACAGCCGGAACGACCAACCACCAAAGGCGCCGGCCCCTGAAGAACAGCCCCACGGCCAGAACCGGCCGCAGCAATGAGCCCATACCGCCGGCCAGGCGGACGCAGCACCCGCCACCACCGCCGACCGTCCCCGGCACACATCCCACCGCGCGTTGGCGCTCAACACCTGGACGCCCGAACACACCGCTGCATTCACAGCCGCAGCGGCCACGCCACCACAGACGTCCGCCGGCAACGGCCCGACCACCACGCTCGCCGCGCCTAGGTTGTGTCCGGTGGATCATGGCGGCCGCGTGTCCGCCTCCGGTGAAGCCGCCCCGCCGACAGAACAAAACGGTCCAAAACCGCATCGAGCTGCCCGAAGTGAGGTGCGGCACCGCCGCCCCGGCGCCCGGCCCGGCCCGTCACCACCGGCCGGAGCACCCCGGCCACCGCGCCGCTGCGGATCCACCATGATCCACCGGACAGGCCCTAAGGCCATGTGCGGTGGATCTCGGCGTTCCGCTGTGGTCGACCTTGAGGGTGAGGGGGTGGGCATGGCTGTGGCACCGCCGCCGCGCTAGGCGGTGCTGCCGGGCGCGAGCCGGGTTACCGGCGCGGGTCGTCAGGCCGGCGTTCGTGGCCGGCAGCGGCCGGGTGGCGGGAGCGCGCGGGCGGGGTGCTCGTCTCCTCGGGGAGGAGAAGCGTTGAGCAGCCCAAGCTCGATGTGGTGCTCGTCAGTGCCGGTGAGGGACTCGGCTGTGCCTCGGGCGAGTGGGGCGGTGGTGCTGCGGCCCCGCGGCTGCGGGCGGGGCCGCCACCGCGGTCACTTCTTCTTGCGGTTCTGCAGCTTGCCCAGGTCCGGCATCTGGAAGCCGGGGGGAAGCTGGCCGCCCAGGCCCGGAGGGAGGGCGCCGGGGCCGCCCAGGCCGGGAGGCAGCCCCTGGGGAAGGTTGCCGTCCGGGGTCGGGACGGTGGCCTCCTTGGCGGCGCGGGCGGCGGCGCGCTTGCGGGGGTCGCCGCTGCGCTGCTTGCCCTTCTTGTTCTTGGCCTTGGCCGCCTTGGCGGCCTTGCGGCGGCCGGGCATGCCGGGGAAGCCCAGGCCGCCCGCCATCTGCCGGACCATCTTCTGGGCCTCGAAGAAGCGGGTCACCAGGGCGCTGACCTCGCCGACCGTGACGCCCGAGCCGCGGGCGATGCGGGCCCGGCGGGAGCCGTTGATGATCTTGGGGTTGGCGCGCTCCTGCGGGGTCATCGAGCGGATGATGGCGGCCACCCGGTCCAGGTCGCGGTCGTCGATCTGGCTGATCTGGTCGCGGACCTGCCCCATGCCCGGCATCATGCCCAGCAGGTTGCCGATCGGCCCGAGCTTGCGGATCATCATCATCTGCTCGAGGAAGTCCTCGAGGGTGAAGTCCTCGCCCGAGGCGAACTTCGTGGTCATCCGCTCGGTCTGGGCGGCGTCGAACGCCTGCTCGGCCTGCTCGATCAGGGTGAGGATGTCGCCCATGTCGAGGATGCGGCCGGCCATCCGGTCCGGGTGGAAGACGTTGAAGTCCTCCAGCTTCTCGCCGGTGGAGGCGAACATGATCGGGCGGCCGGTGACATGCCGGACCGACAGGGCGGCGCCGCCGCGGGCGTCGCCGTCGAGCTTGGTGAGCACGACCCCGTCGAACCCGACGCCGTCGAGGAACGCCTGGGCGGTGTTCACCGCGTCCTGGCCGATCATCGCGTCGACGACGAAGAGGATCTCGTCCGGGTGGACGGCGTCGCGGATGTCGGCGGCCTGCTGCATCATCTCGGCGTCGATGCCGAGCCGGCCGGCGGTGTCGATGACGACGACGTCGTGCTGGGCGCGGCGGGCGTGGTCGATGGAGCGGCGCGCCACGTCGACCGGGTCGCCGACGCCGTTGCCGGGCTCGGGCGCGAACACCGCGGCCCCGGCGCGCTCGCCGACCACCTGCAGCTGCTGGACGGCGTTGGGACGCTGCAGGTCGGCCGCGACCAGCAGCGGCGCGTGCCCCTCCTGCTTCAGCCAGCGGGCCAGCTTGCCGGCCAGGGTGGTCTTACCGGCGCCCTGCAGACCGGCCAGCATGATCACGGTGGGCGGGTGCTTGGCGAAGCGGATCCGGCGGGTCTCGCCGCCGAGGACCTCGATCAGCTCCTCGTTGACGATCTTGACGACCTGCTGGGCCGGGTTCAGCGCCTGCGAGACCTCCGCGCCCCGGGCCCGTTCCTTGACCCGCGCGATGAAGTCCTTCACCACGGGCAGGGCAACGTCGGCCTCCAGCAGCGCGACACGGATCTCGCGGGCCGTCGCGTTGATGTCGGCCTCGGAGAGCCTGCCCTTGCTGCGCAGCGACGAGAAGACCGTCGTCAACCGGTCGGAGAGCGTCTCGAACACGTCTGGACCCGTCCTTGGAAGCGTCTGGGATCGGTTATCAGGGTATCGGGTGAACGGCCGGCTCCTGCCCGGTCGGCGCGGCGCGGCCGCCCGCGGCCCGCTGTGCGCCCCGCGCCCCCGCCCGGCGCCCTGTGGGAGCGTACGCGCACGTCACGGTGGTGCGGCCTCGGTCCGGTCGTCCTTGCAACATGACGGCCCGATCCGGAGACTTGGGTCCTCGACGTGAAGTGGCCTTTCTCCGCGACGAGGACGGACCGCCGCACGTCGTCCAGGACCGACCCCGACCCCCCGTTCCGAGGATGCCTTGGTGAACACCTGGGCCCGGCCTCCCGGTCGCCCATGAGCAGACGTGGGAGGAGCCGCCCCGCCGACCCGCACGACCAGGGCCTGGAGGCCGCGCTGCACGCCGCGAAGGCCGGGGACGAGGCGGCGTTCCGGCTGCTCTACCGGGATCTGCAGCCCCGGCTGCTGCGTTATCTGCGGGCGCTGGTCGGGGCGGAGGCCGAGGACGTGGCCGGGGAGGCCTGGCTGCAGATCGCGCGGGACATCGGCTCGTTCGAGGGCGACTACGACCGGTTCCGGGGGTGGGCGTCGACCGTGGCGCGGCACCGGGCGCTGGACCACCTGCGCCGGGTCAGCCGCCGCCCCGACACCAGCGCGCCGATCGACGAGCTGGGCGACCTGGTGGGCGGGGACGACACCGAGCGCGACGCCCTGGCGCGGCTGTCCACGGACGCGGCGGTCGCGCTGATCTCGGGGCTTCCGCAGGACCAGGCCGAGGCGGTGCTGCTGCGCGTGGTGGTGGGCCTGGACGCCCGGGAGGCGGGGCGGGTGCTGGGCAAGCGGCCGGGCGCGGTCCGCACCGCCGCGTACCGGGGGCTGCACCGGCTGGCCGAGCGGCTCGCCGACCCGTCTCCCGGTGAGCCGGCCGGTGAGCCGGCCGGGGGGACGTCGGTGGACGCCGGGCGCAGGCGGCGGGCGCTGCGGGCGCGGCGGGCCGTCGGGCCCGCCGAGGAGCGGCGCGGCCCGTCGGCCGGCAAGGCGTGAACGGGTCGCGGTGTGACAGGTCGAGGGGAGCCGGCGCTGGAGAGGGTGAGATGAATAGGGGCAGCCAGGACTTCGACCGCGCCGCAGCGGAGCGTCTGCTCGACGGCGCGGTGGACGGTCCGCACGCCGATGCCCTCGCCCGGCTGCTCGCCCGCGCCGCCGCGCCCGCCCAGGAGTCGGAACTGGTCGGCGAGGAGGCGGCCGTGGCGGCGTTCCGCGCCGCCTCCTCGGCGAGCGGCGCCGCGGCTCCCGGGGCTGCGGCGCGGCGGGGGGCGGTGCGGCGGCGGGCGGGGCGGCGCCGTCCGCGGCTCGCCGGTGCCTTCACCGCGAAGATCGCCGCGGCGGTGCTGGCCACGGTGGTCGGCGGCGGGGTCGCGGTGGCGGCGGGGACCCTGCCCCTGCGGCCCGCCGGTGAGGGCACGTCCTCGTCGCGCACGCCGTCGCCCTCCCCGGACGCGTCCACGTCGGTTCCGCTGCGGACGGGTGGCGCGGCGAGTCCGTCCCAGAGGACGACGGCCGATTCGAAGCTGGTCGAGCAATGCCGCGACTACAGGGGCCTGGACGGCGATGACAAGGCGAAGGCGCTGCGTTCCCAGCGGTTCCAGGACCTCGCCAAGGCGGCGGGAGGCGACGCCCAGGTGTCCCGCTACTGTTCGCGGCTGCTGCAGCCGACGCCGCAGGAGAGCACCAGGACGGCCGCCCCGCGGAGCTCTACCGGACGGACTCTCCCCGGGAACTCGCCGAGGGGCCGCGGCAACAACAACGGCAATGGCCACAAGGGCAACGGCAACAACGGCAGCGGTAACGGAAACGGCGGTGGCGAGAAGCCGTTGAGAGCCCCGGACCCCACCTTCGGGGGGAAGCCCGATGACGCCCCCCGGCCCAGGCCGGCCGACCGTCTGCCGGATCCCCATCGGCCCGGCCAGGACCTCGGCAAACCCAGGCCGGCCACAGGCCCGGACTCCGCTGAGCCGGGTGAGGAGGTGGCTGTGCCCCCGAAGCCGCCTTCCCACCCCCGGCACGGGGGTGTCAGCTGAGCGCGGCCAGGACGTGCCGGCGTACCGCTGCCAGCGCGTCGGGGTCGCTGACGGGGCGTCCCTGCGCGTCGACGACGTAGAAGACGTCCACCGCCTCGGCGCCGAGCGTGTCCACCTGGGCGGCGCGCACCGACAAGCCGCACTCCCCCAGCGCCTGCCCGATCCGCCACAGCAGGCCCGGGCGGTCGTGGGCGCGAACCTCCACCACGGTGGCGGTGCTGGACGCGTCGTGGACGATGCCGACGCGCGGAGGCGGCACGGTGATGCCGGGACGGACCCGCATGGCCTGCGCCCGCCGTTCCAGGCGTTCGGCCACGTCGAGCCGCCCGGCGAGCATGCGCCGCAGGTCGGCTTCCAGTGCGGCGGGGTCGGGGGGCGTGCCGTACTCGGGGACGGCCGTGAAGTCCAGCACGGCGGTGGCACGGGACTCGGCCGCGGGTGACGACACGGTCCGGGCCGAACGGACGACGAGCCTGTGCAGGGCCAGCACTCCCGCCGCGCGCCACAGGAGCCCGGGCCGGTCGGGGGCGGCGATGGTGACGCGCGACCCGGCGATGCGCACCGCGCCCCCGTCGTGGCGGGCCAGAGCCAGCGTTTCGGGGCCGAGCACGGGGGCGGGGGGCGGCGTCCCCCCGGACAGGGCGGCGGCGGCGCGGCGGGACAGCTCGGCCACCTGCCGGGCCTTCCAGCTCCCCCAGGCGGACGGGCCGGTGGCCTTGGCATCGGCGACGGCCAGCGCCGACAGCAGTTCGAGGGTTTCGCGTTCGCGCCCGGGGACTGCCTCCAGCGCCTTGGTGACGGTCCGGACGGTGGCGGGGTCGTCGATGTCGCGGCGGGTGGCGGTGTCGGGCAGCAGCAGGTGGTACCGGACGAGGGTCTCCAGGACGCGCACGTCGCCGTCGGCGAAGCCCATCCGGGCCGCCAGGTCGCGGGCCACGACGGCGCCGGCGACCGAGTGGTCGCCGGGCCGGCCCTTGCCGATGTCGTGCAGCAGGGCGCCCACCAGCAGCAGGTCGGGCCGGGCGACCTCGCGGGTGAGGGCGGCGGCCTCGGCGGCGGCCGCCACCAGGTGCCGGTCGACGGTGAAGCGGTGGAACGGGTTGCGCTGGGGCCGGTTGCGGACGCGTGCCCAGTCGGGGATGAGCCGGACGATCAGCCCGGCCTGGTCGAGGGCCTCCCACACGCCGATGGCGGCGGCGCCCGCGCCCAGCAGGGCGACCAGGGCGTCGCGGGCCGCGTCGGGCCAGGGTGCGGACGGCAGCGCGGCGCGTTCGGCGAGCCGGTCGACGGTGGCGGGGGCCAGCGGCATGCCCGCCTCGGCCGCCGCGGCGGCGACGCGCAGCACCAGGGAGGGGTCGTCGAGGTCGGCGCCGCGCGCGAGGGCGACCTCGCCGTCGTGTTCGACGGCGCCGTCCCCCACCGGTTTGCGCTCCACCGTGCGTGCCGCGCCGCGTCCCGTCGCGGCGCTCGTCGCCGGGCGCGGGGTGCCGGTGCCGCGGCGGGAGGCGCGGAAGCGTTCGACGCGGCGCCACAGGTGGTCGCCGGCGTAGGTGATGGTCCGGGCGGCCTCGGCGACGGCGCGCAGCAGCACGTCGGCGTCGCGCAGGCCGAGGGCGTGCGCGACCGGCTCGTGCTCCTGCAGGACCAGCCGGTCGGCGGCGCGCCCGGTGACCTCGTGCAGGGCGTGCCGGACGTCCAGCAGCAGGCCGTGGGCGGCGCGGACGCGCTCGCCGGGCGCCGACGCCACCCAGGACGCCGCGACCGCCTGCATGACGTGCACGTCGCGCAGCCCGCCGTGCGCCTCCTTGACGTCGGGTTCGAGCAGGAACGCCAGCTCGCCCTGGGACCGCCAGCGCTCGCGGCACATGTCCGCCAGCTCGGGCAGGCGGCGGGCGGCGTCGGCCCGCCAGTCGGCCAGCACGGCGGCGCGCAGCTCGCCGACCAGGGCGGAGTCTCCGGCGATCGGGCGGGCCGACAGCAGCCCGAGCGCCGCCTTCATGTCGGTGCGGGCCACGGCCCGCGCCTCGGTGAGGGTGCGCACCGAGTGGTCCAGCCGCAGGCCCGCGTCCCAGATCGGGTACCAGACCCGGTCGGCGATGTCGGCGATCGCGGGGTGGCCGTCGTGCACCAGCACCAGGTCCAGGTCGCCGCCCGGGGTCAGCTCGCGGCGGGCGTGGCTGCCCACCGCCAGCAGGGCCACTCCGGGCGCGGGGTCGTCCCGCTCCTGCGCGCGATCGCGGGCGAGCAGGCCGGCCAGCCAGCGGTCCAGCTCGTCGGCGCGCGCGGCCCGCGCAGCCGCCAGGGCTGCGCGGGCCGTGTCCGTGGTGCCGCCCGCGCCGGCCGCGGGACGGGTCCGCTCGGTCTGTTCCCCGGATGCTCCGTGAACGAGGGCCACGCGGTGGCCTACAGGGCGTCGGGGCCGGTCTCGCCGGTGCGCACGCGCACGACGGTCTCCACCGGGACGGCCCACACCTTGCCGTCGCCGATCTTGCCGGTCTGCGCGGCCTTGACGACCACGTCGATGACGTCGGCGGCGTCCTCGTCGTCGACGAGGATCTCCACGCGCAGCTTGGGCACCAGGTCCACCTTGTACTCGGCGCCCCGGTACACCTCGGTGTGCCCCTTCTGGCGGCCGTAGCCGCTGGCCTCGCTGACGGTCAGCCCCTTGACCCCGAAGGTCTCCAGGGCCGCCTTCACCTCGTCCAGTTTGAACGGCTTGATGACTGCGGTGACCAGCTTCATGCGTCGGCCTGCACCTTCTTGGTCGAAGCGGCGCCGTCCCCGGTGACGGCGGGGGTCTTGTGGGCGGCGGCGACGGCCGGCGAGGCCCCCGACGGCACGCCGCCGAAATCGTAGGCGGTCTCGGCGTGGGTGGCGGTGTCGATGCCGCTCACCTCCTCGTCCTCGGGGATCCGGAAGCCCGCCACCAGGTCGATGACCTTGGCGATGACGAACGTCGCGATGAAGGAGTAGGCGAGGGTCGCCACGACGGCCACCGCCTGCTTGCCCAGCAGGCCGAGCCCGCCGCCCGCCAGCAGCCCGTCGGCGCCGCCCTCGTTGACGGCGGTGGTGGCCAGGATGCCGATGAGCAGCGCGCCGACGATGCCGCCGACCATGTGGACGCCGACGACGTCCAGCGAGTCGTCGTAGCCGAGCCGGTACTTCAGGCTGACCGCGAACGCGCACACCGCGCCGGCGACCAGGCCGAGCACGAGCGCGCCGATCGGCGTGACGAACGCGCAGGCGGGGGTGATGGCGACCAGGCCGGCGACGATGCCGGAGGCCATGCCCAGCGTGGTGAACGCGCCGTCGCGCAGCTTCTCGACCACGATCCAGGCGAACCCGGCGGCGCAGGTGGCGACCATGGTGTTGATGAACGCGACCGCGGCGGTCTCGTTGGCGGCCAGCGCGGAGCCGGCGTTGAACCCGAACCAGCCGAACCACAGCAGCGCGGCGCCCAGCAGCACGAACGGCAGGTTGTGCGGGCGGCCCGGCTCCTTCGGCCAGTTCTTGCGCTTGCCGAGGACGAGGGCGAGCGCCAGCGCCGCGACACCGGAGTTGATGTGCACCACCGTGCCGCCGGCGAAGTCCAGGGCCCCCAGGTCGAAGATCCAGCCGGCCTTGTCCTCCCCGTCGGACCACCACACCCAGTGGGCGATCGGCAGGTACACCAGGGTCACCCACGCGGTGATGAACACCAGCCAGGCGCCGAACTTGGCGCGGTCGGCGATCGCGCCGCTGATCAGCGCGACGGTGATGATGGCGAACGTGGCCTGGAAGGCGACGAACACCAGCTGCGGGATGCCGGTGCCGTCGTCGGCCGTGGCCGCCTTCTCCAGCCCGACCAGGCCCGCGTCGCCGAAGCCTCCGATGAACGAGCTGAGCGCCCCTCCGTCGCCGAAGGCGAGGGAGTAGCCGTACACGACCCAGATCATCCCCACCACGGCGATGCTGGCGAAGCTCATCATCATCATGTTGAGCACGCTCTTGGCCCGGCTCATGCCGCCGTAGAAGAAGGCCAATCCGGGGGTCATGAGCAGCACGAGCGCCGCGCTCACCAGCAACCAGGCGGTACTGCCGCTATCGATCTTCATCTCGGGGAGAGTCCCTCCTCGACACCGAACTTGGACTGCTCAGAGCGTGTTCGGAACCCGTTTCACCCGAAAGGCCCCCGTGTTTCTACGGTGTGAAACCCGCCACAGAGATGTTTCTGAAATGTTTCAAAAACCTCACCGGCCGTTGTTTCGCGTTTTCCGGCCGTCTTCGGCGGACGTTACAAGCCTTGACAGGCGTCCGAAACCAGCAAAGAAGAACGCCCCGGCGGCACTCGGGGTGCCGCCGGGGCGTGTGACGTCCCGTCCGGTGCGCGCGGGCTCAGGCGCGCATGCTCAGTCTCCGAGGACGGCGTCGACGAACGCCTCGGGCTCGAACGGGGCGAGGTCGTCGGGCCCCTCGCCCAGCCCGACCAGCTTGACCGGGACGCCCAGCTCGCGCTGCACCTGCACGACGATGCCGCCCTTGGCGGTGCCGTCCAGCTTGGTCAGCACGATGCCGGTGACGTTGACGACCTCGGCGAACACGCGGGCCTGCTGCAGGCCGTTCTGGCCGGTGGTGGCGTCCAGCACCAGCAGCACCTCGTCCACCTCGGCCTGCTTCTCCACCACCCGCTTGACCTTGCCGAGCTCGTCCATCAGCCCGGTCTTGGTGTGCAGGCGGCCCGCGGTGTCGACGATCACCGTGTCGACCTTGGTGTCGATGCCGGTCTTGACGGCCTCGAACGCGACGCTGGCCGGGTCGGCGCCCTCGTCGCGGCGGACCACCTCGGCGCCCACCCGCGAGCCCCACGTCTCCAGCTGGTCGGCGGCGGCGGCGCGGAAGGTGTCGGCGGCGCCGAGCACCACGCTGCCGCCGTCGCCGATGAGCACGCGGGCCAGCTTGCCGCAGGTGGTGGTCTTGCCGGTGCCGTTGACGCCGACGACCAGCAGCACCGCCGGCCGGTTGCCGCGCCGCCCGGTGCGCAGCGAGCGGTCCAGGTCCGGGCCGATCTGCTTGAGCAGCTCCTCCTTGAGCAGGGCGCGCACCTCCTCGGGGGTGCGGGCGCCCAGCACCTGCACGCGGGTGCGCAGATCCTCGGTGATCTGCCGGGCCACGCTCACGCCGATGTCGGCGGCGATGAGGGTGTCCTCGATCTCCTCCCAGGCGTCCTCGTCCAGCGTCTCGCGCGACAGCAGGCCGAGCAGGGTGCGGCCGAAGGCGTTCTGCGACCGGGCCAGCCGCGCCCGCAGCCGCACCAGCCGCCCCGCCGACGGCGGCGGGATCTCGATCTCGGGCTTGGGCGGGGCGGGCGGCGCCTCCGCCGGCGGCGCGCGCTCAAGCGTCGGCGCCGCTTGATCCTCCCCCTCGACGGTGACGGTGCCGGCGCCCGACACGGTGGGCGGCGCCGGAGGCTCGACGGGCGGGCGGGGCTTGCGGCGGCCGGGCCGCAAGAACAACACGCCGCCCACGACGAGCGCGAGGACGGTCAGCCCGGCGATGAGGATCAGATACTCCATAGCGGTCCCCAGTTTTCCAGACCGGCGCCGATGCGCCGACACCACCGGTCCCTACCCGTCCTCCGGCCGCCGCCCGGCCCGCCGGCCGGGTCAGGCGGGCTCGGGTTCGCGCAGCCGCTGGCTGACGACCTGCGTGACGCCGTCGCCGCGCATGCTGACGCCGTAGAGGGCGTCGGCGCCCTCCATCGTGCGCTTCTGGTGGGTGATGATGATGAGCTGGGAGTTCTCCCGCAGCTCCTCGAACACCGTGAGCAGGCGCTGGGTGTTGGTGTCGTCGAGGGCGGCCTCCACCTCGTCCAGCACGTAGAACGGGGACGGGCGGGCCTTGAACACCGCCACCAGGAACGCGATCGCCACCAGGGACCGCTCGCCGCCCGACAGCAGCGACAGCCGCTTGACCTTCTTGCCCGGCGGGCGGGCGGCGACCTCCACCCCGGTCTCCAGCAGGTTCTCCGGGTCGGTGAGCGACAGGCTGCCCTCGCCGCCGGGGAACAGCCGCACGAAGATCCGCTCGAACTCCCGCGCGGTGTCCTCGTAGGCGGCGGCGAAGACCTGCTGGACGCGGTCGTCGACCTCCTTGACGATGCCCAGCAGCTCGCGGCGGGTCTTCTTCAGGTCCTCCAGCTGGTTGGTGAGGAACGCGTGCCGCTCCTCCAGGGCGGCGAACTCCTCCAGCGCCAGCGGGTTGACCTTGCCGAGCTGGTTGAGCTGGCGTTCGGCGGTCTTCGCGCGCTTCTCCTGGGCGGCCCGGTCGTAGGGGACGGGCTCGGCGTCCTCCCCCGCCTCGGGGCCGGGCGGGACGGGCTGGTCGGGCCCGTACTCGTTGATCAGCGCCTCGACCTCCAGGCCGAACTCCTCCAGCGCCCGCTGCTGCATCTGCTCCAGCCGCAGCCGCTGCTCGGCGCGGGCCACCTCGCTGCCGTGCACGGCGTTGACCAGCCGTTCCAGGGTGCTCGACAGCTCCCGGACCTGGGTGCGCACCACCTTCAGCTCCGCCTCGCGGGCGGCGCGGGCGCGTTCGGCGGCCTCGCGCTGCGCGACCGCCGCCGACAGCGACACCTCGATGCGGTCCAGGGACTGCCGGGCCCCCGACAGCACCGCCCGGGCGATCTCGGCCTGCCGGCGGCGGCGCGCGCGGCGGCGCTCGGCCCGGACGCGTTCCTCGCGTTCGCGGCGGGCGGCGCGCTCCAGCACGGCGGCGCCGCCGGCGATGGCCTGCACGCGCTCCTCGGCGGTGCGCACGGCCAGGCGCGCCTCCATCTCAGCGGCGCGCAGCTCCTGGCAGCGGGCCGCCAGCTCGTCGCGGGCCTGCGTGTCGTGCCCGGCCTCGTCGGCGACCTCGGCGGCCTCCTCCGCCTCGGCCAGCCGCAGGGCCAGCTCCTCGGCCGCCTGGGCGTCGCGCTCCAGGGACTCGTTCGCCGCGTCCAGCGCCTTGGTGAGCCGCTCCACCTCGCCGCGCGCGGCGCGCACCGCCGCCTCCAGCCGGGCGGCGTGCTTGGCCTCCTGCGCGGCCCTGCTCTCGAACTCGCGCAGCCTGCCCCGGACGCGGTCCAGGTCGCTCTGGGCCTGGTTGACGCCCGACTGGGCCTGGTTCACGGCCGCCTGGGCGGCGTCCAGGGCGCTCTGCGCCTGCTGCTCGGCCTCGACCGCCTCGGCGAGGTCGGCGGCGCTGCGTTCGGCGGCGGCCTCGGCGGCGGCGAGGTCCTCGGTGGCCTGGTCGAGGGCGGCGCGCATCTGCAGCAGGCTCTGGGCGCCTCCGGCGGCGCCGCCCTGGGCCCAGTGGGCGCCGACCAGGTCGCCGTCGCGGGTGACGGCGCGCAGGCGCGGTTCGCGCCGGACGAGGTCGGCGGCCGCCGCCACGTCGTCCACCACGGCCACGTCGCGCAGCAGGTGCCGCAGGGCGGGGCGGATCTCGTCGGGGACGGTCACCGCGTCGGCCGCGTAGTCGACGCCGGGGACGCGGTCGTCCGGCGGCTCGTCCCCGCCGCCGACGACCAGGCCGGCCCGTCCCGCGTCGCGTGCGCGCAGCAGCGTGAGGGCGGCCTGCGCCGTGTCCAGCGAGCCGACCGCGATGGCCTCGGCGGCGGCGCCCAGCGCGGCGGCCACGGCCGTCTCGTAGCCGGGCCGCACGGTGAGCAGCGACGCCACCGTGCCGAGGACGCCCTTCAGCGAGCCGTCGGAGCCCGCGGCGAGCAGCGCCTCCCCGCCGTCGGCCGCCGAGCCCAGGGTCAGGTTCAGCGCCTCGATGCGGGCCTGCAGGGCCGTCACGTTCTTCTGGGCGGCCTGGTCGGCCGAGCGGGCCGCCGCCACGGCCTCGCGGGCCTCCTTCAGCCGCCGGCGGGGCCCCTCCACGGCGGCGCGGGCCTGCTCCGCGGCCTCCTTGGCGTTGGCGAGGGTCTCCTGGGCGAGCTCGTGCTCGGCGAGGAGTTCGGGGTCCTCGGCCACCTCGCCCTCGTACGCCTCGTACTCGGCCTGGGCGGCCTCGGCGCGCGCCTCGGCCTCGGCGCGGGCCTCGGTGAGGCGGCCGATCTCCGACTCGCCCGCGTGGACCTTGCTGCGCAGCGCCTCCACGCGTCCGCGCAGCCGGGCGAGCTCCTCGCGGCGGTCGGCGGCGGCGCGCGCGGCGGCCTGCAGGCGGCGCTCCTCGGCGGCGAGGGCCTCCTCGGCGGCGGAGCGTTCGGCGACGGCGCCGTCCAGCCCGGCCTGCGCCTCCTCCAGGGCGGCGCGCTGCATCTCCTCCTGCTCGCGGATCTGCGCGGCCTCGCGCTCCAGCTCCTCGGGGTCGCGGCCGCGCCGCTCCTCCTCGTGCGCCTCGGTGGCGTTGCGGTGCCGTTCGGCGGCCAGGTCGGCGACGCCGCGCAGCCGCTCCCGCAGCGCCGACAGCTTGAACCAGGTGTCCTGCACCTGGGCCAGCTTGGGCGCCTCGACGGCCTCCTCGGCCTCCAGCTCGCCCTCGCGGCGCTGCGCCTCGGCCAGGGCGCGCTCGGTCTCGGCGCGCCGCTCCCGCACGGCGGCCTCGTCGGCGGCCTCCTGCTCCAGCCTGGTGCGCAATGTCACCAGGTCGTCGGCGAGCAGCCGCAGCCGGGCGTCGCGCAGGTCGGCCTGGATGACCGCGGCGCGGCGGGCGATCTCGGCCTGCCGGCCGAGCGGCTTGAGCTGGCGGCGCAGCTCGCCGACCAGGTCCTGCACGCGGGTCAGGTTGGCCTGCATGGCGTCCAGCTTGCGCAGCGCCTTCTCCTTGCGCTTGCGGTGCTTGAGGACGCCGGCGGCCTCCTCGATCACCGCCCGGCGGCCCTCGGGGCCGGAGTGCAGCACCCGGTCCAGCTGCCCCTGCCCGATGATCACGTGCATCTCGCGGCCGATGCCGGAGTCCGACAGCAGCTCCTGGATGTCCAGCAGGCGGCACGGGTCGCCGTTGATGGCGTACTCGCTCTGCCCGGACCGGAACATCAGCCGGCTGATGGTGACCTCGGTGTAGTCGATGGGCAGGGCGCCGTCGGAGTTGTCGATGGTCAGGACGACCTCGGCGCGGCCCAGCGGGGGGCGGCTGGCGGTGCCGGCGAAGATGACGTCCTCCATCTTGCCGCCGCGCAGGGACTTGGCGCCCTGCTCGCCCATGACCCAGGCCAGCGCGTCGACGACGTTGGACTTGCCCGACCCGTTCGGCCCGACGACGCAGGTGATGCCGGGTTCGAACTTCAGGGTCGTGGAGGACGCGAAGGACTTGAAGCCGCGCAGCGTCAGGCTTTTCAGGTACACGCGCTCGCTGTCCTCCTCGACGGATCGCGCAGGGCCACGCCCCCCGGAACGCTGATTGTGCGCGGGCCGCCCCTGCGTCCCCCAGACGGGCGGGCCCGTGTCGCATGCCCGGCGCGCAGGGCCGGGAGCTTGTCGAACGATACCGGCCAAGACGCGCCTGGCCCGGCATCCGCGCTGCCGCTTCCTTCTAATGTGCCACGCCCGATGTGCCGGGGTCCGCCCGTATCGCCGAACATCGTCGGAGGGGGCCGCGGGCGCTGCGGTGGAGGCCGAGGAGGGGGCCGAAGAGGGGGCCGAAGAGGGGGCCGGTATCGCTCACGCGGGGGCGGGCGCAGGCGCCGGGGTCCGACGGCGGAACAAGCGGTCGCGTACAGGAAGTGCGCCTATGACATCAAAAGGGACGGCATGCCGTTACGGCCGACGAGCGGGACGCCCGGCGGTCGTCACGAGGCTGCTGCTACCGGGTGCACCTGGGGTCTCGTCGGGCGGCACCGGGCCCGGGCGCGACATCTCGCGCCGCCCGCAGAGAATGCGCCGCCCCGCAGGAACATCACCAACGACCGGTAAAAAGGTGCAAAACAATAGGGACGCCCACCTTCGACGTCCCTGTGGTTGTTTCGCTGGAAAAGGCGCCGATCAGGTCAGCGCCGGTTCGCGGTCCTTCACCCCGAGAGAGATAACGTCGTCGTCTGCCGCCGAAGCGAGCGCGTCGTTCTCCGCCTGAAGCCGCACCAGCTCGGCTTCCAGATCACGTACGCGCTGCTGCAGGCGCCGCATCTCCGCGACCATCCGGGGGTCGGGACCGCCGACGTGGCCGAGTAGAGCCTTCGCCATGACTAAGGGTCCTCCACGCTGAGTAACCAGCAGGGATCGCGCACGAAGAGCAACGAAGTGTTGGTGCGCGTATCGTCTAGAGTCGCACCGGCCGGTGTCCTGGTCAAGACGCACATCACAGGCCGGTAACAACCTGTCGTCCCCAGTTTAGCAGGTACAAACCGGAATTCCCTACTCGATCGCCGGTCCCGTCCCGGCGGCCGCACCGCCCGCCTTCCCGCAGGTCGGCGGCCGGCCGCGGGAGCCGGTCAGCGCTCCTCGAAACCGACGGCGCCCCGCGGCTCGCTCCACCGCTCGGTGACGCCGGCCACCTGCCCGGGCGTCTCCGGCCCGCGCAGCAGCTCCAGCAGCCGCTCACAGTCCGTGCGCGGCCCTTCGGCGACCACCTCCACCCGGCCGTCGCGCAGGTTGGTGGCGCTGCCCGCCAGGCCCAGCTCCAGCGCCCGGGCCCGCGTCCACCAGCGGAAGCCCACGCCCTGCACGCGGCCCCGCACCCACGCGGTCAGCCGCACCTTCGCCTCGTCGGTCACAGTCCTCCCCCACGACCCACTAGTAACGCGCCCGGCGGGGACGCGGCTGGCACTTCGGGCAACTGTAGGACGAGCGGTTCATGAACGCGTCGCGCCTGATCGGCGAGCCGCAGCGCCGGCACGGCTCGTCCCGGCGCCCGTACACCTCCAGGGAGCGCTCGAAGTAGCCGCTTTCGCCGTTGACGTTGACGTACAGGCTGTCGAACGAGGTGCCGCCCACCGCCAGCGCCGCCGCCATGACCTGGCGCGCCGCCTCCAGCAGGCGCCGCACCTCGGCGCGGGTGAGGGTCTCGGTGGGGCGCGCCCAGTGCAGCCGCGCCCGCCACAGCGCCTCGTCGGCGTAGATGTTGCCCACGCCGCTGATCAGCGACTGGTCCAGCAGGGCCCGCTTGACCCCGGTGCGCCTGCGGCGCAGCGCCCGGTAGAACGCCTCGTCGTCGAAGGCGTCCTCCAGCGGGTCGGCCGCGATGTGCGCGATCGGCTCCGGGACGGGCGCCGCCTTCGCCTGCTCCGGCGGCGGAGCGAAGGCGTCGGGCACCAGCCCGGTCAGCATCAGGTGCCCGAACGTCCGCTGGTCGACGAACCGCAGGTCGTGCCCGCCGTCGTCGAACACGATCCGGACCCGCAGGTGCTTTTGCGGGGCGCGGCCGGGGTCCCCGACCAGCAGCTGCCCGCTCATGCCCAGATGGGCCAGCAGCGCCTCGCCCGCGTCGGCGTCGGCGTCGGCACCGGACGCGCTCCCCGGGCCGGTCAGCGGCAGCCACAGGTACTTGCCGCGGCGGCGCGGCACGTCCACCGTGCGGCCGGCCAGGCGGGCGGCGAAGTCGTCGGGTCCGGGGAGGTGGCGGCGCACCGCCCGCGGGTGCAGCACCTCGGCGGACCTGATCGTGCGGCCCGCGACATGGCGTTCCAGCCCGCGCCGGACGACCTCGACCTCGGGAAGTTCAGGCATCCCGGGCCCCCGGGGCGGGCACGGCGGATCCGATCATGTCGCCAGACTACGGGCGCCCGGACGCGCCCGTGCCGTCGCCGGCGGCGGCGTTGCCGGAGACGTCGCGCGCACCGTCCGCCTCGCCCCCTTCGGCGCCCTGGGCGGCCTCCCGCCGCACGGCCATCTCGCGGATGGCGTTCCAGGCGGCCTCGGCGGCGTGCTGCTCGGCCTCCTTCTTGCTGCGCCCCTCGCCCGAGCCGTAGGTGACGCCGCCGACCCGCACGGACGCGCGGAAGGTCTTCTGGTGGTCGGGCCCGCTCTCGGCGACGTGGTACTCGGGCACGCCGAGCTCCTCGACCGCGGTCAGCTCCTGCAGCGAGGTCTTCCAGTCCAGGCCCGCGCCCAGGCCCGCCGAACGGGTGATCAGCGGGTCGAACAGCCGGTGCACCAGCGCGGACGCCTCGTCCAGGCCGCGGTCCAGGTAGACCGCGCCGATCAGCGCCTCCAGGGTGTCGGCGAGGATGGACGCCTTGTCGCGGCCGCCGGTGCCCTCCTCGCCCCGGCCGAGCCGGATGTGGGCGCCCACGCCCAGCGTCCGCGCCACCCCCGCCAGCGCGCGCATGTTGACCACGGCGGCGCGCAGCTTGGCCAGCTGCCCCTCGGGCAGGTCGGGATGGCCGCGGAACAGGGTGTCGGTGACGACCAGGCCCAGCACCGAGTCGCCGAGGAACTCCAGGCGCTCGTTGGTGGGCAGGCCGCCGTTCTCGTAGGCGTACGAACGGTGCGTCAGCGCCCGTTCCAGCAGCTCGTCGGAGACCTCCACGCCGAGCGCGGCGACGAGTTCGGCGCGGTCGGCGGGCACGGGTTCGGGTTTCTTGGCGCTCACAGGCCCTCCTCGCAAGGCCCGCAGCCGCGTGCGCCGCGGCTGCCGTCACGGCGGGCGACCGGCCGGACGGCACAAAGCGGTGCGGCGAGGAGAGTTCCGCGAAGACGAGGTGCGCGCCGGTCGACCGGCCCAGCGGGCCATTCCCGGCGTGCACCACGGCCTCGGGCGCCCGTCCCCGACCTCGCTGCCCGCGCCGGCCTCGGCCCGCCGGGGGTGGTCGATGGCGAAAGCACCGCAAGGGGCGGCCGCGCGGCGCGCGGATCCGCCCCCCCGGGGTACGAAGGTCAGGCCGACGGGGCGATGACCTGCCGCCGGTCGTAGGTGCCGCACGTCTGGCACGCGACGTGCGGGAGCTTCTTGTCGCGGCACGTCGGGCACTCGACCAGGTTCGGCGCGGTGGCCTTCCACTGCGCACGCCGGTGCCGCGTGTTGCTGCGCGACTTCTTCCGCTTGGGGACGGCCACGTCAGCCCTCCTGCTTTCCTTCTCGTCGGTCGTGTGGTCGGCTCCCGCCCGAAGGCAGATCCGGGGGAAGCAGGCCCCGAAGGGCCTCCCACCTGGGGTCGGCCGCCTCGTGGCGGTGCTCCGGCCCGACGTCGGCCAGCCGCGCGCCGCACTCCGGGCACAGCCCCGGGCAGTCCTCCCGGCACAGCGGGGACAGCGGCAGCGCCAGCACCACCGCGTCCCGCAGCACGGGTTCGAGGTCGATGAGGTCGTCCTCGAGTAGGAACTCGTCATCCTCCGCGTGCCCGCCGGAGCGGGTGTCAGAATAGACGAACAGCTCCTGGAAGTCCGCCTCGAAGGTCGAGGCGATCGGGTCGAGGCAGCGCGCGCACTCCCCTTCCAGGGGCACGCGCACCGTCCCGGTCACGAGCACGCCCTCCAGCACCGCCTCGAACCGCAGGTCCAGTTCCAGGTCCGCGCCCTCGGGAACGCCCACCATCTCGACGCCGAAATCCGCCGGGGCGGGCACGACCAGGGTCTCCTCTCGCGACGACCCGGGCTGCCGGCTCAGCGCTCGGGTGTCGAGCACCAGCGGGCGGGTCGAGTCGAGGCGGGACAGAGGATTCCTGCTTTCGTGACGCATGGTGGATCGCGGCCGTCGCTCCAGGCCGATTTCCCAGGGTAGCGAACCGCGCGGCCCGCCCCCAACTCAGGCGGCCCGGCAGCGGTCCGGGCGGCGGTCCGGGGGCGCGGGTCCGGGCGGCGCCGGTTCAGTCGCCGTCGTTCTGGAGGCGTTCGACCAGCCGCTCGTGGACGATGTCGGGCACCAGCCCGGAGATGTCCCCGCCGAACTTCACGACCTCCTTCATGAGGCTGGACGACAGGAACGCGTACTCGGGGTTGGTGGCCATGAACAGGGTCTCCACCCCGGCGATGCGGTGGTTCATCTGCGCCATCTGCAGCTCGTACTCGTAGTCGCTGACGGCGCGCAGCCCTCGGACGATCACCGGGATGTTCTGCTGCCTGCAGTAGTCGACGGTGAGCCCGTAGAACTTGTCCACCCTGACGTTGCCGTACTCCTTGGTGACCTCGGCGATCATGTCGACGCGCTCGTCGACGGTGAACAGGCTCTTCTTCGCCTTGTTGATCAGGACGGCGACGACCACCTCGTCGTAGAGGCGGGAGGCCCGGCTGATGATGTCGAGATGCCCGTTGGTGACGGGGTCGAAAGATCCCGGACAGACGACACGGCGCACGAGGTTAGCCCCTTCGGTCCCGCGGTTGTGACCTGCGGCGCGACCGTACCAAACCGCGTTCGGCGCGGTTTCACCCGGGCTCCTGCCCCGCCCGCACCGGCCCTCGGACGGGCGCGGGTGCTCCTACGACCGCCGCTCGGCACGGCCGTACCAGAACACCGCCTCACCGTAACGCCGGTCCCGCTCGGGGAGATAGCCCTCGGGCCACCGGTGGGGGGCGCCGCGGGCCGCGCGTTCCACGACGACGAGGGCGTCGGGGGCCGTCCAGCCCTGGTCCCGCAGCGCTTCCAGCAGGCTCGTCACGGCGTCGTCGGACAGCGCGTACGGGGGGTCGGCGAAGACGAGGTCGTACGGCTCGTCCGGGGGCCGCCGCACGAGGCGCTCCACGCGGTCGGCGCAGACGCGCGCGCCCGGCAGGCCCAGGGCGGCCACGTTCTCCCGGATGACCTTGACCGCGCGCGGGTGCGACTCCACCAGCAGCGCATGCGCGGCCCCGCGGGACAGCGCCTCCAGGCCGACGGCGCCCGACCCCGCGTACAGGTCGGCGACGCGCAGCCCGTCCAGCGGCCCGAGCAGCGCGCCGATGGTGGAGAACAGCCCTTCGCGGGCGCGGTCGCTGGTGGGCCGCGTGTCCCGCCCCGCCGGGACGGCGAGCCGCCGCCCTCCGGCACTGCCCGCAATGACCCTCGTCATGCCCCTCAGTATCCCGGCGCCCGGGCGGAGAGAAGACGACGCGGATGAGGCGGGCCCAAAAGAGGCAGGTGGAGATGAGCGGAGATAAGGCGGGCGAGGCGCCCCCACCCCAGGACGCCCCGCCCACGCCGGTATCGGGCCCGTGCGGGCCCGTGTGCGCCGCCGGCCGTCAGGCCAGCGCCCAGCGGACCTGCGTGCGCACACCCGGATCCGGATCGGCCAGCGCCTCGGTGAGCGCGGTGAGCACGTCCGGTCGGTGCGACGCCCATCGTTCCAGAGACTGGACCGCTGCGCGTCGCACGTCCACGATACGGTCACGCAGCGCCCGCAGGAGCGGCGGGACGGCCGTTTCTGCGTCGTCGGCGGCGCCCAGCGCCAACGCCGCACGTCGGCGCACCTGCCAGCTGGGGTGAGTGAGAGCTGTCACAACGCGTCCGGCCAGCGGCTCGGGCACGCCCAGCGCGGCCGCGGCGTCCAGCGCGGCCATCCGCACCACCGGGTCGTGGTCGGCGAGCAGGTGCTCCAGGGCGGGCAGGCCGGAGGGCCGGGCCAGCCTGCCGAGCCCCTCGGCGACCGCCACCCGCACCTCGCGCGCCGGGTCGTCGGCGGCGTCGGCGACCTCGGCGGCGGCGTGCAGGGCGACGAGCCCGACGACGGCCTGCACCCGCAGGTGCGGCTCCCCGTCCTGCAGGCCCTGCGCGTACAGCTCGCCGGCCGTGCGGACGAGGGCGGCCAGCACGTCGGCGGCCGCCTGGCGGACGTGGGGGTCGGCGCCGCCGGACCGCGCCAGCAGCAGCGCCTCGACGCCCTCGTCCCCGAGGTACAGCTCGGGCAGGTCGCGCAGGGCGGCGGCGGCGACGCGGCGGACGCCGGGGTCGGCGTCGGCCAGCGCCCAGGCGAAGGTGTCGCCGGCCGACAGCGGGCCGCGGTCGTCGCGGACCAGGTCGGCCAGGGTCTGGAGGGCGGCGGCGCGCACCTCGGGTTCGGGGTCGCGCAGGAGCCCGTCAAGATCGATGGGCGGGTCGGCGGGCCCGCCGCGGTCGGTGGTGGTCATGGCAACATGCCTCCGGTGCCGTCGGAACCTGTGGACGTCGGTTCAGCGGCGCGGACACAAGGCGCTGGCCTGCCGCCGGAAGTCGACGTGCAGCCGCGCGGTGAGGGGCCGGATCGGAGACACGCCCCCATCGTCAACGAGAAAACTCCATTAAGTCAACCTATTAACTAGGGAATTGTGCGCATGGCATCCGTCACAGGGCGCGGGCGGCGCCCGCGGACGGTCAGGCCTTCTCCAGGTAGCCGGCGCGGTCCTCGTCCAGCAGGACGGCCAGCTCGTCGGCGAGCGCGGGATGCCCGGCCAGGTCGGGGTCCCGGTCGACCAGCCGGGTGGCCTCCTCGCGGGCCGCGCGGATGACGTCCTCGTCGCGCAGCAGCGTGAGCAGCCGCAGGCTGGACGAGCGGCCGGCCTGCGCCGCGCCGAGCACATCGCCCTCCCGGCGCTGCTCCAGGTCCAGCCGGGACAGCCGGAACCCGTCGGTGGTGGAGGCCACCGCGTCCAGCCGCGCCCGCGACCCGCTGCCGGGCTCGGCGTCGGTGACCAGCAGGCACAGGCCGGGCAGCGTGCCGCGGCCGACCCGGCCGCGCAGCTGGTGCAGCTGGGAGACGCCGAACCGGTCCGCGTCCATGATCACCATGACGGTGGCGTTCGGCACGTCCACGCCGACCTCGACGACCGTGGTGGCCAGCAGCACATCCAGCTCCCCGGCCGCGAACCGGCGCATGACCGCGTCCTTGTCGTCGGGGTGGAGCTTGCCGTGCAGCACGCCGATGCGCAGCCCGGTCAGCAGCTCGTTCTCCAGCCGCGGCAGCAGCTCCATGATGCCCAGCGGGGAGCGCCGCCCGGCCTCGTCCTCGGCCACCACCGGGGCGTCCTCCTCGGCGCCCTCCTGCTCGCCGATGCGGGGGCAGACGATGTAGATCTGGCGGCCCTGCCGCGCCTCCTCCTTGATGCGCTCCCAGATGCGGGCGAAGTAGGCGGGCTTCTCCGGGGGCACCACGTGGGTGCGGATCTCCGACCGCCCCTCCGGCAGCTGCCCCAGCACCGAGGTCTCCAGGTCGCCGAAGACCGTCATCGCGACCGTGCGGGGGATCGGCGTGGCGGTCATCACCAGCACGTGGGGCCGCCCGCCGGACACCTTCTCGCGCAGCGCGTCGCGCTGCTCGACCCCGAACCGGTGCTGCTCGTCCACCACCACCAGGCCCAGGTCGGCGAACCGCACGTGCCCCTGGAGCAGCGCGTGCGTCCCGACGACGATGCCCGCGGCGCCGGACGCCACGTCCAGCAGCGCCTCCTTGCGGGGCTTGGCGCCCTGCGACCCGGTCAGCAGCGCCACGCGGGTGGCGTGGTCGGCCCCGCCGATCTGCCCGGCCTGGGCCAGCTCCCCGAGCATCCCGGTGATCGACCGGTAGTGCTGCTGGGCCAGCACCTCGGTCGGCGCCAGCAGCGCCGCCTGCCCGCCCCCGTCGACCACCTGCAGCATCGCCCGCAGCGCCACGATGGTCTTGCCCGCGCCGACGTCGCCCTGCAGCAGGCGGTGCATCGGGTGCTCGCGGGCCAGGTCGGCGGCGATCTCGTCGCCGACCTGCCGCTGGCCCTTGGTGAGCTCGAACGGCAGACGGGCGTCGAAGGCGTCGAGCAGGCCGCCGGCGACGGCGGGGCGCGGCGTGGCCGGCAGGGCGCCCGCGGCGCGGCGGCGCCGGGCCAGGGCGACCTGCAGGACGAACGCCTCGTCCCACTTGAGCCGTTTGCGGGCGCGGCCGAGCTCCTCCCAGCCGCGGGGGCGGTGGATGCCCTCGTACGCCTCGCGCAGGCCGACGAGGCCGTAGCGGCGGCGCAGCGGCTCGGGCAGCGGGTCGTCGCCGAGCCCCAGGTCGTCGAGGTTGTCCAGCAGGATCCCGACGGACTTGCCGATCGTCTCGATGTCCAGCCCCTTGGTGGAGGGGTAGATCGGGATGATCTCGTCGGCCCACTCCTGGGCGGCCTCCTCGGCGTCGCGCGCCGCGACCACCTTGTACTGGGGGTGGGCCAGCTGGCGCTGCGCGCGTCCGCTGCGCGGCCGGTAGGTGCTGATCTTCCCGGCGAACAGGCCGCGGGTGCCCGGCGACAGCTCCCGTTCGGGCCGGTAGGAGCCCTTGCGGCCGAAGAAGCTCAGCTTCAGCTCGCCGGTGCCGTCGGTGACGGTGATCTCCAGGACGTAGCCGGGGCTGCGCGACAGCGTGCGGCCCTGCACCTTGACGACCTCGGCCATGACCGTGACGTGCTCGCCGTCCTGCAGGTCGTTGAGCGGGGTGAGCTCGCCGCGGGTGGCGTACCGGCGCGGATAGTGGTGCAGCAGGTCGCCGACGGTTCGCAGGCCGAGGCCCTTGTCCAGCACCTTGGCCGTCCGGTCGCCCAGGACCTTGCGCAACGGCTCGTCGAGTTTCGCCACGCCCCCTTTTCTACCGCGCGGCACCGTCAGGAACCGGGCGTTGCACGGGTCACTCGACCCCGACGAGCAGGGGGCACCGGTCCTGGCGGCCGTCGTAGACGGCGACCTCCACGTCCGGGCGGCGCTCGCGCAGGTGGTCCTCCAGCGCGGCCGCCAGCCCGGGCGGGGCCTGCGCGCCGGCGATGAGGGTGACCAGTTCGCCGCCGCCCGACAGCATCCGGTCCAGCACCTGCCGGGCCACCTCGGCCAGATCCGTGCCGATCATGGCGACGTCGCCCTCGATCAGGCCGAGGACGTCGCCGGGCCGGCACAGGCCCACGCTGGTCATCGCCTCCCCGGCGGCCACCTCCAGGTGCCCGAACCTCGTCGCGCCCGCCGCCCGGGTCATGGCGATCACGTCGTCGTGGAAGCGGCGCAGCGGGTCGTGCACGGCCAGCGCCGCCAGGCACTGCACCGCCGCCCGGGTGGGGACGACCGCGATGCGCACGCCGCTGTCGCGGGCCCGCTCGGCGGCGGCCTCGGCCAGGCCCAGCACCCCGGGCTCGTCGGGCAGCACCGCCACCTCGTCGCCCGCCGCGACGACCGCGTCGGCCAGCACGGCCAGCGGCGGCGCGGCGCCGGGCTCGTGCCGCACCACCCGCGCGCCGCAGCTCTCGAACAGCTCGGCCAGCCCGCCGGCCGCCGTGACCGCCACCACGGCGCGTCCCGTGCACGGCGCCTGCGGGTGCTCCTCGGCGTGCAGGTAGGTGATGCGGATGCGGTGCGGGCGGCCCGCCCGCAGGCCCGCCTCGACGGCCGCGCCCGCGTCGTCGACGTGCACGTGGACGTTCCACAGCCCGTCGCCGCCCACGACGACCAGGGAGTCGCCGAGCCGGTCGAGGTCCTCGCGCAGTCGCGGGACGGCCTCGTCGGGCGCGTCCAGCAGGTACATGACCTCGTAGCCGGGGGCGGCCGCGGCCTCCCGGCGGGCGGCGCGCTCCCCGGCCGGGGGCGTCCCGGTGCGGGCGGGCACCTCGTACCGTTCGGGGTACTCGTCGGTGATCACGGCGGCGAGGGCGTCGAGCACCACGCACAGGCCCGCGCCGCCCGCGTCCACCACGCCGCTGCGGGCCAGCACGTCGAGTTGCGCGGTGGTGCGGCGCAGCGCCTGCCGCGCCCCGGCGGCGGCCGCGCGGGGCGCTTCGGCGAGGCCGCCGGCCGCGCCGTCTCCGGTCGCCGCGGACGCGGCGTCCAGCACGCTGAGGATCGTGCCCTCGACCGGGTGCGCGACGGCGTTGCGGGCGAGGACCGCCGCGTATCCCAGCGCCTCGGCGAAACGGGCCGGGTCGGGGGACGCGCCGCCCGGTCCGAGGATCTCCGCCAGGCCGCGGAACACCTGGCTGAGGATCACCCCGGAGTTGCCGCGGGCGCCCAGCAGCGCGCCCTGGGCCAGCCCCCGCCATACGCCGGCCGCGTCGCCGTCCGCCTGCTCGGCCGCCTCGGCGGCCGCCAGGACGGTCAGGTGCAGGTTGGTGCCGGTGTCGCCGTCGGGGACGGGGAAGACGTTGAGGGAGTCGATCTCGGCGCGGGTCCGGCCGAGGGCGTCGGCCGCCAGCCTGCTCCACCGCCGTACCGCCGCCGCGTCGAGGACCTCGCCCACACCCGCCCCTCTCCACCGGTGCCCGGCCCCCGCCGGGGGTGCCCGCCGGGTGCCGCAGGGGTTTCCGCGTCCTCATCTGTACCGCGGGCAACGTACCCTTGGGAACAGGCCGCGCCCGGGGTGGGGGCGCGGCCGATTCGCCTCCCCGACACCGGGTCGGCTACCCTGGTCCGTGCGCCTCGTCCGGGGTGCCATCGGCGAGCGCCGGTCCGTCCGGTTGAGACACCGGTCGCTCCATCGCACAGCATCGACACCACTTGGAGTTTCCCGTGGCTTCCGTCTGCGACGTCTGCGGCAAGGGACCCGGTTTCGGCATGCGCGTCTCCCACTCGCACCGCCGCACCCCGCGCCGCTGGAACCCCAACATCCAGCGCGTGCGCGCCGTCGTGAACGGCAGCACCAAGCGGATCAACGCCTGCACGTCCTGCATCAAGGCGGGCAAGGTCGTCAAGCCCTCCGTCTGAGACGGACCGGGGCGGCGGGGGCCGCTCGCCGGGGCCTGCCCGGCGTCGCAGTCGCGCCCGTCCCGTCTCCCAGGGGCGTCCCTCTGGAATATCCGCGAGTCGGCTCACCGGGTCTCCGGCGAGCCGACTTTTTGCTGTCCGCGCGGGCGGGTCAGGCGGAGTCGCGGAGCCGCCAGCCGTGGTCGACCGGGCCGATGCCCGACCCCAGGGGGAAGCCGGCGGCGATGGCGCCGGTGACGTACTCCTTGGCCTTGGCCACGGCGTCGTGGACGTCCTCGCCGCGCGCCAGGTAGGAGGCGATCGCGGACGCCAGGGTGCAGCCGGTGCCGTGGGTGTGGCGGTTGTCGTGGCGGGGTGCGGTGAAGCGGTACTCGCGCTCGCCGTCGAACAGCAGGTCGGCGGGTTCGCCGGGCAGGTGGCCGCCCTTGATCAGCACCCAGCGGGGGCCGAGCGCCTTGACCGCCTCGGCGGCCTCGCGCATCCCCGTCTCGTCCACCACCTTCACGCCGGTGAGCTGCTCGACCTCCCACAGGTTGGGGGTGACGACGGTGGCGACGGGCAGCAGCGCGCCGCGGACGGCGTCGACGGCGTCGGGGGCCAGCAGCGGGTCGCCGTGCTTGGACACGCCGACCGGGTCGACCACGACGGGGGCGTCCACCCCGGCGAGCACCTCGGCGACGGTCTCCACCAGCGCCGAGGACGCCAGCATGCCGGTCTTGACCGCGTCGGCGCCGATGTCGGACAGCACCGAGTCGAGCTGGGCGCGGACCGCCTCGGGCGGCAGCTCCCAGTAGCCCTGCACGCCCAGGGAGTTCTGCGCGGTCACCGCCGCGATGACGCTCATCCCGTGGGTGCCGAGCGCGAGCATCGTCTTCAGGTCGGCCTGGATGCCGGCGCCGCCGCCGGAGTCGGAGCCCGCCACGGTGAGCACGAGCGGCGGTGCCTTGTCGCCTGGGGAGTTGTGCGTCATGCCGCCCACTTTAGGCGGTTTCACCGCCGGGATGATCCGCGCGGCGGGCCGGTCAGACCCGGGTGCAGCGCAGGCGGTTCAGAATGCAGTAGTAGGGGCCGCGCGGGGTGCCGGTGCCGACGAACACCACGCGGACGGACTGGCCGGGGGCCAGCGCCGGGGCGCCGGGGCGGCTGCGCACGAAGCCGGTCGTGCCGGTGCGCACGACGGTGGCGCCGGAGAACGACACGATCCGGGAGTTCCTGATCCTGAAGGCGAGGGCCCACTTGGCCACCGGCTTGGAGCCGCGGTTGGTGACGGTGGCGGTGGCGCGGTAGCCGGTCTCGGTGCGGGAGGCGACCCGGAAGGCGACCACCAGGCCGTCGGCGCGTTCGGCGCCCCGGCTGGCGCGGTCGCCCTGCCCGCGTTCGGACACCTGGCTGTTGCCGGTGTGCGGCTCGGAGGGGGCGCCGCCGGCGAAGTTCAGGGAGATCTGCTGGGTGCTGAACGCGTAGGCGACCACGCCGACCGCGACCACCAGCGCCAGCATCGGGAAGAGCGGAAGGGGGACGAGGCCGATGAGCCTGGTCCACCGGCGGCCGTTCTCCGGCGGATCGGCGCCGGTCGCGTCGCCCTCGTCGGCGGGCCGGTTCGGCTTGGTGTGTCGTCCCATCCCATCCCTCTTCGATCAGAGGATGTATACCAAACCAGCCTCAAATGTGCCCACCAGACGGTGAAAGACGCGCCGCCCCGCGGGCCGGGGGCATCGGCTCGTCGGCGGAGCCCGCCGGGGTCAGCCGCGGAAGTGGTCCCAGCCGCCGGGCCCGTAGGGGCGGCCGTCCACCACGACGCCCGTCCCCTCGGCGACGCGGCCGATGACCGCCCAGGTCGAAGGCGGTTTCGCGGCGGGCGGGAAGGTGCCGGCGAAGGCGTGGTCCTCGCCGCCGGTGAGCGCGTGCCGCAGCCCGTCGGGGCCGAGCACCGCCGGCACCGGGACGGCCGCGGAGTCGATCTCGACGCGCACGCCGGAGGCGTCGGCGATGTGACCGAGATCCTGCAGCAGACCGTCGCTGACGTCCAGCAGCGCGGTGGCGCCGGCCGCGCGCGCCTCCTCGGCCGCCTCGTAGGGGGGACGGGGCCGCCGGTGCGCCTCGACCAGCTCCGCGGGCTCGCGTTCGCCGCGCCGCAGCGCCTCCAGGCCCGCCGAGGAGAAGCCGAGCCGCCCCCGCACCGCCACCAGGTCGCCGGGGCGCGCCCCGGACCGGGTGAGCGGCGGCCGCCCGCCCAGGTCGCCCAGCGCCGTGATCGCGAGGGTGACCGCCGGGGCCGCCACCACGTCGCCGCCGGCCACCGACGCCCCGGCCTCGGCGCACTCGTCGGCCAGCCCCGCGTACAGGCGCTGCGCCCAGGCGGCGTCGGTGGCGGCGGGCGCGGCCAGCCCGACCAGCAGCGCGGTGGGACGGGCGCCCATGGCGGCCACGTCGGCGAGGTTCTGCGCCGCGGCCTTGCGCCCGATGTCGTAGGGGGACGACCAGTCGCGGCGGAAGTGCCGGTCTTCGACGAGCAGGTCGCAGGTGGCCACGACACGCCCGTCCGGCGCGGCGACCACGGCCGCGTCGTCGCCGGGGCCGAGCGCCACGTCGGGCCCGAGCGGCAGCCCCCCGGTCAGCCGGGCGATCAGCCCGAACTCCCCCAAGTCACCGATCGTGGTCATACGCCCCCCGAAAAATGGACATCGCCCCCAAGGCGCCGTCACAGCGGGTATCACGATACGGTGACCGTCCGACGACACACTCTTCGCCCGGGGAGGACGACATGGTGCGCGCCTACATCCTCATCCAGACCGAAGTGGGCAAGGCGGCCGAGGTCGCCCGGCAGATCGCCGACATCCCGGGCGTCGTCCAGGCCGAGGACGTGACCGGCCCGTACGACGTGATCGTCCGCGCCGAGTCCGGCAACGTCGACGACCTCGGCAAGCTGGTGGTGGCCCAGATCCAGGCGGTCGAGGGCATCACCCGCACGCTGACCTGCCCGATCGTGCACATCTGAGGCTCCGACCCGACCGTGCGCCCTCCCGTCCCCCGCATGCCGCCGCCCGGCGTCCGCCGCGCGGTGCGGGCCCGGGGCGCCGCCCTGGCGCTCCTGCCCGCCGCCCTGCTGCTGTCCGGATGCGGCGCCGGGGCCGTCCAGGTGCCCGTTCCCACGCCGGACACCGCGACGGCCCGGCTGTGCGCGGGGCTGCGGCTGCCGGAGAAGGTGCGCGGGCAGCAGCGCCGCGACACCGACCCGGAGTCGCCGCTGACCGCCGCGTGGGGCTCGCCCGCGATCGCGCTGCGCTGCGGCGTGCCACGCCCGGCCGGGCTGCGGCCGGACTCCCAGCTGATGACCATCAACGGGGTGGACTGGTTCGGCGTGCCCGCCGACCGGCCCGTCACGTTCACCGCCGTGGCCCGCCAGGCGTACGTCGAGGTGACCGTGCCCGCCAAGTACGCGCCGCCGGGCGACGTCCTCATCGAGCTCGGCTCGGCGATCACCGCCACCATCCCCGAGAAGCCCGAGGGCCAGATCTAGGCGGGCCCGCCCCGCCGCGGTCACCCGCCCCACAGCGGCACGGGGCTTTCGCCGCGGGGGTAGCAGCCGGGGACGGGCCCGCCGGACGCGGCGCGTTCCAGCCGCCGCCGCATCCCGTCCGACAGCACGTCGGCCTTCATCATTTCCACGAACACCGCGGTGACGTTGCCGAGGTCGAACCAGTCGCGCTGCCACGCCCACCGCCGCCCGCCGGCGTACCGGAACCAGCTTCCGCCGATGCCCGCCACCTCGTAGGGGGTGCCGTCGGGGCGGCGGGCGTCGGCGACCTGCTTCCAGAACCCGACGACCTCGCCCCTGCGGTCGTCGATGAGGATGCTCTGGTACGGGTAGCGCCAGCCGTCCAGCCCGCCCATCTCCGAGCCGAGCGCCAGTTCGCGGATCTCCTCGCGGCCCACGGCCATGAAGTCCTGGTTCGGCCCGATGTTCCAGCCGTAGGTGGCGTCCTCGGTGTACAGGTCGGCCAGCGGCCGCCAGTCGCCCAGCCGCTCGCACCGCCGGTTGGCCTCCAGCCAGTGCTCCACCATGTCTTCGAGCTCCTCGCGCGGGAACGCGGGCATCCGGCACCTCCGGTGGTCAGTCGATGAGCTTGAGCGCCTGCGCGGGGCAGTAGCGGACGGCGGCGGCGACCTCCTCGCGCAGGTCCTCGGAAGGTTCGGGGTCGGTGACGCGCACCTTCCCCTTGCGGGGCACCTCGAAGACGTCGGGCGCCTCCAGCTCGCACATGGCGTGCCCCTGGCACAGGTCCAGGTCGGCCTCGATCCTCATCGCGCCGCCCCCGGCCGCCTGCGGCGGTAGCGGACGGTGCACGGCCGCGCGAGCTGCACCACCATCGTGGAGTGGTCGTTGCGGTAACTGTCCGGCGGCTGGGCCAATTCGAACTCCCAGTCCCGCAGCAGCACCGAGAAGATCGCCTTCAGCTGCATCATCGCGAAGTTGGCGCCGACGCAGCGGTGCCGTCCCGCCCCGAACGGCACCCACGTCCACCGGTTGACCAGGTCCTCCTCGCGCGGCGCGGCATAGCGTTCGGGGCGGAAGGCGTCCGGGTCGGGGAAGTCCTCGGGGATGCGGTTGGACACCGCCAGGCTGCACCCGACCAACGTGCCCGCCGGGACGCGGTGGCCGAGCACCCGCTGCTCGGACTTGGCCACCCGGAGCAGCAGGATCAGCGGCGGGTGCAGCCGCAGCGTCTCCTTGATGGCCGCCTCCAGGCGCGGGATGGCGCGCAGCGCCTGGAAGCCGACCTCGCGCCCGTCGGCGTACAGGTCGTCCAGCTCCGCCACGACCCCGGCCAGCACGTCCGGGTGGCGCAGCAGCTCGATGAGCGTCCAGGCGGCGGTGCCGGACGAGGTGTGGTGCCCGGCGAACATCATCGAGATGAACATGCCGGTGATCTGGTCGGCGTCGAACCGGGGCGTGCCGTCGGCGGCGCGGATGGACATCAGCACGTCGAGCAGGTCGCGGTCCTCGCGCGGCGGGTCCGGGGGCCGCGCGTCCATGATCTGCCGGACCAGCCGCACCAGCTCCGCCCGGGCCCGGTCGCGCCGCCGGAAGCCGTCGATCGGCGCGTACGGGTCGACGTAGGCGATCGCGTCGGTGCCGCGCTCCAGGTCGTGGTACAGCTCGGCGAACCGCCGGTCCAGGCTCTGCCGGAACTTGCGGCCGATCAGGCAGGCCGACGAGGTGTAGATGGTCAGCTCGGCGAACCAGCCGAGCAGGTCGATCTCGCCCTCCTCGCCCCAGTCGGCCACCATGCGGTCCACCTCGGCGGCGATGGTCGCGGCGTGCCCCTTGAGGTGGGCGCCCTTGAGCGCCTGGTTGTGCAGGGCCTCGCGGCGCTGCTCGGGCGTGGCGTCGAACACCACGCCCTCCCCGAAGATCGGGGTCATGAACGGGTACGCCTCGGCCTGGTCGAGTTCCTCGTCGGGGGCGCGGAAGAAGAACTCGTTGGCCTCGGCGCCCGACAGCAGCACCACCGTGCGCCCGCCGATGCGGAACGCGCCGACGCCGCCGCACTCGGCGCGGACGCGGCGCATCAGCGCGATGGGGTCGGTGCGCAGTTCGTCCAGGTGGTCGGGACCGCCGGAGACGAAGGGCACGTCGAGCAGGGCGGTGGTCATGGCGACTCCTCCAGGGGCGCTTCGGGTTGCACCTCCACCAGGGACAGATGCGCGCCGCGCGGCGTGGACACCACCGCCGTCACGGCGGCCGCGACGTCGGACGGGCGCAGGAAGTACGGATGCCGGGCGTGGCCCCACTTCACCCACTCCTCCAGCACCTCGCCGGTGGTGCGGGCGTCCCAGTCCATGCCCATGGCGGTCGCGGTGGGGCCGGGCCGCACGATCGACGCCCGCACGCCCGTGCCCTCCAGTTCCATCTGCAGCGCCCGGGCCATGCCCTCGACGCCGTTCTTGGCGGCGACGTAGGCGCCCATGCGCGTGCGCGGCGACCGCACCACGTCCGAGGAGATGAACACCACGTCGCCGCGGCGCCGCCGCACCATGTCCGGCACCAGGTGCGACACCAGCCGGTGCGCCCCGACCAGCAGCACCTGCAGCTGCGCCAGGAACGTCTCGGAGTCCAGGTCGTGGACGCGTGCGGCGGACAGCTCGCCGGCGCCGGACACCACCACCTCGATCGGGCCGAGCGCGTCGGCGGCGGCCGCGGCGAACTCCTGCACCGAGCCGGGGTCGGCGACGTCGAGGCGGTGCGCGAACGCCTCCCCGCCCTCGGCGCGGATCGCGGCGGCCAGCTCCTCGCACTTTGCGACGCGGCGGGCGCCCAGCGCCACCGGGTGCCCGGCCTTCGCCAGCGCCGTCGCGGTGGCGGCGCCGATGCCGGACGACGCGCCGCCGACCACGGCGGGACGCCGCTCGGGATGCGGATCGAACCTCGGCACCTACCCCACCTCCACGCGGACGGGCAGCGAGGCGAACCCGCGCACGTTCACCGAGTGGACGCGTTCGGCGCGCGCCTCGTCGACCTCGTAGCCGCGGACGCGGCGCACCAGCTCGGTCAGCGCGACGCGGGCCTCCAGCCGGGCCAGATTGGCGCCCAGGCAGTAGTGCCGCCCGCCGCCGAAGCTGACCAGCTGCGAGGTGTCGCGGCCGATGCGGTAGGCGTCCGGGTCGGGAAACACGCGGGGGTCGCGGTTGGCCGACCCGACCAGCAGCAGCATCCGGTCGCCGGCGGGCACGCGCCGGCCGTGCCAGACCGTGTCGCGCGTCACCGTGCGCGCCAGCATCTGGCTGGAGGTGTCGTAGCGCAGGGTCTCCTCGACCCACTCGGGCACGCGGGCCGGGTCGCCGAACGGCTTGGCCAGCTCGGCGGGGTTGCGCCACGCCCAGTACACGGCGTTGGCCAGCAGCTTGGTGGTCGTCTCGTTGCCCGCGACGACCATCAGGAACAGGAACGCGATGATCTCGCGGTCGTCGAGGCGGTCGCCGTCGATCTGCGCGTCCAGCAGCGCCGAGGTGAGGTCGCCGGTGCGGCGGCGGCGCCGTTCGGCCAGCATGCCCTCGTAGTAGCCGACGAGCTCCAGCGCGGCCTCCATCCCGGCGGGCGGGACGTCGTTCAGGCCCTCCTCGCGGTGCACCACCGTGTCGGCCAGGCGCCGCACCTCGGCGCGGTCGGCCTCGGGGACGCCCATCATCTCCGAGATGACGTCCATGGGCAGCAGGCCGGCGAAGTCGGCGACGAAGTCGAACTCGCGTGCCGCCAGGGCGGGTTCGAGGTGCCTTCTGGTCAGCTCCCTGATGCGGCCTTCGAGTTCGCGCACCCTGCGGGGGGTGAAGCCCTTGGAGACCAGGGCGCGCATGCGCGTGTGCCGGGGCGGGTCGAGCGCGAGGAACGACATCGTCCGGTGCGCCTGCGGGCCCCACGCGCTGGGCTCCAGCGAGACTCCGTTGGCGCTGGAGAACGTGACGTGGTCGCGGAACGCCGCCGCCACGTCGGCGTGCCGCGACAGCGCCCAGAAGCCGAGCTCGTCGTTGCGGTAGAGCGGCGCCTCCTCCCTGAGGCGCGCGTACGTCGGGTAGGGGTCCTCGTGGACGGCGTAGTCGAACGGGCTGTAGGCGGGGGGATCCCGCAGGGGCTCCACAGCCGTCACCTCACTCGGGCAGTATCAGCTCCGCTATCTCCGTCAGCCGGTCGGCCATGCGGGCGTAGGAGGTGTGTCCCATGCCGGCGTGCACCAGCGCACCGGCGTAGGCGATCTCGAGCGCGCCCAGCGCCCGGGGGTCGGCGTCGTCGCCGAGCGCCGTCCGCAGGCGCTCGCGGATCCGCAGGCCGATGCGCTGCCGCAGCTCGCGCACGTCGGGGTCGCCGCCGAGCATCGCCGCCGTGCACGCCGCCGCGAGCTCCGGCTCGTCGGACACCAGCAGCGCCACCTCGCGCAGCACCGCCGCCACCCGCTCGCGCGCCGGGCCCGTCCCCCGTTCGACGGGCGGCAGCGCGCTCAGCCGCCGCCAGAACACCTCGGTGATGAGGTGGTTCTTGGACGTGAAGTAGGTGTAGGCGGTGGCCGGCGCCACCCCGGCGCGGCGGGCCACGTTCCGCACGGTCAGCCCGTCGTACCCGTGGTCGCGCAGCTCGGCGACGGCCGCGTCGGTCAGCCGCCGCACGGTGTCGGCCTGCCGCTCGGTGAGCCGCCGCCGGGTGGGCTCGGTCGCCAACTCGCTGGACATGTGTCCAGACATTAGTTCAGTCACGTGCCCGTGACAAGACACGGCCGGTGCCCGGGACCTCGGACGCGGAACGCTAGGACTGCGGCCGCCGCGCCTCCCAGGTGCCGCGGACGTCCTGCAGCCACTCGTCGTCCTCTCCCCGCGCCTCCACGAGCTTCGGCATGATCTCGTCGTACTCGGCGAAGGCCGTCTGCGTATCGATCGCTCCGCTCGCCAGCCGCACCTCGGCCAGCCTCAGGCGGGTGATGAGCGTGTCTCCATGGTCGGCTCCCAGCACCGCCGTCTCTGCGGCGAGCACCGCCAGATAGCACTCCTCGGCCTCGGCCCACCGCTCGGCGTCCTGCAACGTGCCTGCGAGGCAGTACTTCGCTTGGCGCGTGGTCTTCTCCTCGGGCCCGAGGATCTCCTCGTACGCCTGGACGACCGGCCGCATCTCCGCCGCGGCCTCGTCGAATCTGTCCTGACTGCTGAGGGTGTGCGCCAGGCAGTGCCGCTCCTGCAGGACGACCGAGTCCTCCGACCGTTCGGTCCGCCGGCGGATCTCCAGGACCGTCCGGATCTCGGCCTCCGCGGCCTCGTGCCGTCCGAAACGCCGGAGCATGTCCCCGCGTTCGTGACGCACGTCGAGGGTCTTGGGATCGTCGTCGCCGCAGGCTTCGGCGAACAGGGCGACGCACGCGTCGTACTCGGCCGTGGCGTCGTCGGCACGGTCCTGCTGGACCAGATTGCGCGCCAGGCAGCGCCTCATCGCGCGGTACAAGGTGGTGTCCGCCCGGTCGTGCTCCTCCAGATCGCTCAGGATCGAGCGGTATTCCTGCTCGGCCTCGGTGTAGCGTCCCGCTTCGTCCAGGGCGTGCGCCAGCTGATGCCGCTCCTCCAGGCCCAGGAAGACGTGATCGCCTCCCGAATGCCGGAGCATCTCCTGGTAGTACCGGTCGGCCTCCTCCGAGTGACCGCGCTCGCGCATCAGCTCGGCCAGCGCCACGTAGGTCACGGCGGTATAGGGATCGGACGGGCCCAGGACGCGCCTGCGCTTGGCCAGGACGTCGCCGAGCTCCCGCTCGGCCTCGGCCAGGCGTCCCGCGTTCTGAAGGGAGACCGCCCACTGGTGGTGAGTGATCAAAGTCTCGGGGTCTTCCGGCCCGAGGACGCGCCGTTGGGCCTGCAGAACATCGGCGTACTCGGCCATCGCCTCCTGGCCGTCCAGACGGGCCAGTGCGTACCGGTGCCGGATCGACAACCTGACAGGATGCGACGCGTCCAGCTCCCCGGCTCGCCGGTGCAGCACGTCCACGAACCGCTCCGCCTCGTCGAACCTCCGGCGGAACCACAGGTAGGAGAACGCCTTCAGGCCGAGGGACAGCGCTCGTGCCGGCAACCGCGCATGCCCGGGCGGAAGAGCGCCGACGACGGCCTGGATGTGCGGGGCCAGCAGCCGCCACCACGCGTGGTTCGCCGGCTGTTCCGGAGCGGAGGTGCAGCCCGCTTCCAGCAACTCGACGGCCGCCTCCCAGACCGCGCTCTGGTCGGCGTCCGCGCGCACCCAGTGGGCGTTGGTCTCCAAAACGAGCCGGTGCGCCACCAGGCACGGCACGGGCTCGGCGTCCCCCTCGGCAGACGGCGTGTTCTCCACCACATCGAGCAGGCTGAGATCGACCAGCGCCTCCAGGGCCAGGTCGATGCGGTCGATGCTCGGCGGGTCCGGCAGCAGCCCGTGCCGGGCGGCGACCTCGGGGTCGATGAGGTCCACGGGGAAGGGGGCGGGCGCGAAGCACGACAGCAGCCGCATCAGCGCCCGCGCCTCCGGAAGGCCCTGCGTGTCGAGCAGGTCGAGGGTCAGTTCCCAGGTGCGGCCGACGAGCCGGCGGTGCAGGATCTCCGCACGGCCGTCCGCCGACAGGTCACCGCGGACGCCCGCGTCCAGCAGCTCGGTGCCGATGTCGCCGAGCGCCTCGGTGTAGGCGGTGAAGGTGCGCACCCGCGACCGGCCCTCCCTGCGGTGCCGCAGCAGCCCCGCCCCGCGGCCGGCGCGGGCGATGTAGGAGCCCGCCAGGGTGAGGGCGAGCGGCAGGCCGCCGAGACGTTCGGCCAGCGTCCGCGCCTCCTCGCGCGCACCGGCGTGACCGGCCAGGTCGATGAGCACGTCCGCGCCGGCGTCGGTGTCGAGCACGCCCACCGGATGGCATTCGGCCTCGCCGCCCCAGACCTCGGCGGTGCCGACCCTGCTGGTGACCACGGTGAGCCCCCTGCCGCTGGGCCGCGCCCACCCGGTGCCGTCTCCCGGCAGGCCGCTGTCGGCGGCGAGCCAGGCGGGTTCGTCGGCGTTGTCGATGACGAGCAGCCAGGGCCGGTCGGCGGCGTCCAGATGACGCCACACCAGGTCCATCGCGCTGGCGCGCCCCGCCCAGGCGTCCTCGATGTCCTCGTCGTCCGCGCCGACCTGCCGGGCGACCTCCTGCATCCCGGTGATCAGGTGGTCGCGGTCGACGGCCGACACCCAGAAGACGTCGTGGCCGAGCTCCCACGCGTGCTGCGCCAGGCGGAGCGCGACCGTCGTCTTCCCCGCGCCGCCGAGGCCGTGCAGGACCTGGATGCGCCGGGCCGGGGCGGCCAGCCGGTCCCGCAGTGCCGCCAAGAGGTCGTCGCGGCCGCGCACGTGGACGGGCAGCTCACCGAACGGCGGCCGCAACGACCAGTCCCCCGGCCCGGCCGGGCGCGGATCGCCGGTCTCGGCGGACTCCGGCGGCGGGCCGGTGCGGCGCGCGGCCTGCTTCCACTGCGCCTCGGCGTTCTTCGCCGCCTCCTGAGCCGCCTTCCACCCGGTGTCGGGTTGCACGTCGCACGCCTGCAGGATCCGGCGGACGGTCTGCCAGCTCGGTGCCCTGCTCCCGCTCAGGGCGTCGGAGACGGTGCCGCGGCCGAGCCCGCCGGCGGCCGCGAGATCCCGCACCCCGCTGTAGCCCGCCGCCTTCGCCACATTCCGCAGCCGTTGCGCCAGAGCGCGCATCGGTTCCGGAGCGTCCTCGTCGATCGGGTTCTGCAGCCGCCCCATGCCTTCTCCTGACCGTCGCGAACATCGCGATTGTCCTACGGACATCACAGGCCGCGGCAGGTTTGTCCGCGAGTTGTCCGAGCCCGATACCGGACGACGCGGCGGCTGCCGACCCTGAGATCGCGAGAGACGCCCGCGGTGAAGGGACGACGGACATGAACCACGTGTTCCAGTGGCTGCCGCTCATCAGCCTGCTGCTGCAGGCGACCTCAACCGGCCTCGCGGTCGCGCGGGAGGTGCGGCGGGCACGGCAGGTGCGTAACCGGCGGAACGAGGAAGAGTGATCGGCCGCCCCGGCCCTGCGCGGCGGGCCGGGGCCATCGCACGGGTCGGGCGAGGAGACAGCTCCCCGCCCGACCCGCCGCCCGGTACGGAACCTCAGCTGGCGAAACCGCGCATAGGCGAAGAGTGCGGCTCCAGGCCGGCGTCACACCGCAGCGGTGCGCCGCGTACTCCGGCCCACTGCACGTGGGCGAGGAAGGCGACACCAGGGCAACTCCGTCCGCGACATGCCAAGCTCTCCCAGACACGTCACCGCCGGGCACACGGCGCACGGCGCACACCATTGCGGCCAAAACCATGAAGCACACCGCACCGCGGTGTGCCGCACGTCTTGCCAAGCCTTCCCCCACCGGCGCGGACAAGGCGTGTGATGCCAGGACGGTGTCGTACCGCAGCGCAGGCAGACCCCCAGGCGCGTCGCCCACCTCCGGCGGTCACACGCCGTGCAGCGGACCCCATCGCGGCCCAACCAAACCGGGAAGCACGCACCGCATCGCACGGCGCGCCGCACACTGCCCGACCCACCCCGCATGGGCGAAGTGCGGCTCCAGGCCGGCGTCACACCGCAGCGCAGGCAGACCCCCAGGCACGTCGTCCACCCCAGGCAGTCACATGCCGCACAGTGGACCCCATCGCGGCCTAGAGAAACCGCAGAGCAGGCACACGCATCGCACGGTGCGCCGCACAACCCGCCCGGCCTTCCGCCCACCGCACCTGGACGAGGGATGCGACGCCGGGACGGTGTCGTGCTGTGGGGTGGGCAGGCTCCAGGCGCGTTGGCGGCGCCTATTGCGGCCCAGCGTAATCACGGAGGTTTTTCCGTGCCGTGGGATCGTGTTCATCGCACGTAGGCGAGAAAATGGGAACGTACCCCCGACAGGATTCGAACCTGCACCGTTCCTGCATCTCGAACAGGCGCCTCTACCAATTGGGCAACGGGGGCGTGGTGCGGCTCCCGGGATTCGAACCCGGAACATCCACTTCCTGAAAGTGGCCTCTCTGCCGGTTGGAGTAGAGCCGCGCGAAAAGAGAAGGGGTGATCCTTGGAGAAGGCGTCGCTCGGAAATGCGCCGCTGGAGATCAGATGAGGGACCCGCCGCGGCGGGTGAGCGGTGCCCCGGGCAGTCGCAGTCGTTCGAACTCCATGGTGGCCTTCCCCTCGGTCTTGGTGTCCGTTCACTGTCGGGCTGCCTGCTCGCGGAGCGCCGTCACCCGGCGTGCCGCGTGCCCTGCCCGGCCTTCCGCCCAGCGCACGTGGGCGTGGGGCCGGAACGTACCCCCGACAGGATTCGAACCTGCACCGTTCCTGCATCTCGAACAGGCGCCTCTACCAGTTGGGCAACGGGGGCGTGGTGCGGCTCCCGGGATTCGAACCCGGAACATCCACTTCCTGAAAGTGGCCTCTCTGCCGGTTGGAGTAGAGCCGCGCGTGGAAAGAAGGGGCGATGGGTCGGGGAAGGCGTCGCTCGGAACCGCGCGGCCGGAAGATCAGGCGAGGGACCGGCCATGGCTGGCGAGCGACGCCCCGGGCAGTCGCAGTCGCAGTAGTTCGAGCGTCATGGCCGGTCCTCCTCTCCAAAAGTCTCGGTGTCGTTCCCCTGTCGGGCTGACGAAGACCACTGTGCCAGAAAGTCCCCGTGCAAGCAACACTTATTTCGCAACTCCGGCGGCGGCCGCATGACTCATTGGTGCGGCACATGCCCGGTGTTCGCCGGACGGTTCGATATTCACGGGGGCGCCGGAACAAGCCGGCGTGCTTCTCGGCAGATCAGCGTGCGCTTCTTCGGCCGGGTCAGTCGGGGATGTGGGGGGTGCCGTCGCGCATGGGCGGGAAGCGGTGGCGGGCTGCGGTCGTGCCGGCGGTCATGCGGGTGATGTCGGCCTCGGGGAGCACCTCGGTGTCGTCGTCGATGACGACCTCCCAGCGGCAGTGCGGGACGCGGTCGGCGGGGACGCGGGGCGGGCGGTGCACGGGGCGGATCCGCGCCTTGGGGTTGACCGCCTGGGCGGTGATGTCGAACGTGCCGTCCTCGACGGTGTGGCACATGCCCTTGATGGAGCGTTCGCCGAAGGGTTCGACGTCCAGGAGGGCGCCGCAGGAGCGCAGCTGGAAGAAGCCGCGCGTCTCGGAGACCAGCTCGTACTCCACGTCCATGTAGTGCTGGGCGAACCCGGGGTCGAGCTGGAGGCACTTGAAGATCGCCGAGACGCCGTCGCCCTCGATCTTCATGATCTCGCGGATGCGCCGGGTGTAGACGGGGCTGGCGCCGCGCCACTCCTCGATCGCGATCTCCTCGACGGCGCGCTGGCCGTAGCGCAGCCCGATCGCGGTGAGCGCGGACCGGTCGAGCAGGTGGACGATCAGCGCGTACTCGCGCACCAGCCGGACCAGGGCCTCCTTGGACAGGTCCTCGAACCGGAAGTCGGGGTCGAACTCCCCCGAATAGTCGTCGCGGGGCTTGCGTTCCGTCATGGCCTGAACTGTAGTCTGGACACGTGTCCAGAACAACCGATCGCTTGCTCGGCCGACCGGACGGCGCCCGCGGCCCCTCGCCGCTGCTGGTGGACGGACGGCTGACCGCCGGGTCCGGCGGCGCCTTCCCGACCGTGAACCCGGCCACCGGGCAGACCCTCGGCGAGGCGGCCGACGCCACGGCCGCCGACATGGACGAGGCGATCGCGGCGGCGCGCCGCGCGTTCGACGCCACCTCCTGGCCCGCCGACCCGGCGCTGCGCGTGCGCTGCCTGCGCCAGCTGCGGCAGGCGCTGCGGCGGCACGCCGACGAGCTGCGCGAGCTGACCATCGCCGAGGTGGGCGCCCCGCGCTTTCTGACGTTCGGCGCGCAGCTGGACGCCCCGGTCAACGACCTGGGCTGGTTCGCCGACCTGGCCGAGTCGTACGCGTGGGAGCGCGACCTCGGCCGGGCCGAGCCGATGGGCGTCCCCAGCCTGCGGCGGGTGCGGCGCGAGCCCGTCGGGGTGGTCGGCGCGATCACGCCGTGGAACTTCCCGCACCAGATCAACCTGGCCAAGCTCGGCCCCGCCCTGGCGGCCGGCAACACGGTGGTGCTCAAGCCCGCCCCCGACACGCCGTGGTGCGCGGCCGCGCTGGGCGAGCTGATCGCCGAGGAGACCGACATCCCGCCGGGCGTGGTCAACATCGTCACCTCCGCCGACCACCGGCTGGGCGCGCAGCTGGCGGGCGACCCGCGGGTGGACGCGGTGTCGTTCACCGGGTCCACCGCCACCGGCCGCGAGGTGATGGCCGCCGCCGCACGCAACCTGGCGAAGGTGTTCCTGGAGCTGGGCGGCAAGTCGGCGTTCATCGTGCTGGACGACGCGGACCTGCGGTCGGCCTGCTCGTACGCGGCGTTCGCGGCGGCCGCCCACGCCGGGCAGGGGTGCGCGATCACCACCCGGCTGCTGGTGCCGCGGGAGCGGTACGACGAGGCCGTGCACCTCACCGCCAAGGCCCTCACCGGGATCGGCGTGGGGGATCCGCGCGACGACGGCACGGTGTGCGGTCCGGTGATCTCCGCCCGGCAGCGCGCCCGCGTCGAGGGCTACCTGGAGCTGGCGGTGCGGGAGGGCGGCTCGTTCGCCTGCGGCGGCGGCCGTCCGGCGGGCCGCGAGAACGGCTTCTGGATCGAGCCGACTTTGGTCACCGGCCTGACCAACGACTGCCGCACCGCCCGCGAGGAGATCTTCGGGCCGGTGCTGGTGATCCTGCCGCACGACGGCGACGACGACGCGGTCCGGCTGGCCAACGACTCGCCGTACGGGCTGTCGGGCGCGGTGCACGGCGGCGACGCCGAGCGCGCCCGGGCGGTCGCGCGGCGGCTGCGCACCGGGACCGTCAGCGTCAACGGCGGCGTGTGGTACGCGGCGGACGTCCCGTTCGGCGGCTACAAGCAGTCCGGCATCGGCCGCGAGATGGGCGTGGCCGGGTTCGAGGAGTACCTGGAGACCAAGGCGATCGCCGAAAGCCCGTCGTAGGGGAGGCACAGTGCGGTTCGAGGGGAAGGTCGCGGTCGTCACCGGGGCGGCGGGCGGCATCGGCGAGGCGTACGCGCGGGCGCTGGCCGGCGAGGGCGCCGCGGTGGTCGTCGCGGACGTCGACGAGGCCGGGCGGCGCGTCGCCGACGACGTCAAGGGCCTGTTCGTGCGGACCGACGTCGCCGACCCGGCGTCGGTCGAGGCGATGGCCGCGGCGGCGGCCGAGCGGTTCGGCGGCATCGACCTCCTGGTCAACAACGCGGCGATCTTCGGCGGCATGCGCATCGACCTGCTGCTGACCGTCGACTGGGACTACTACCGCAGGTTCATGGCGGTGAACATGGACGGGGCGCTGCTGTGCACCCGGGCCTGCGTGCCGCACATGCGCGAGCGCGGCGGCGGCGCGATCGTCAACCAGTCGTCCACGGCCGCCTGGCAGTACGCGGGCTTCTACGGGCTGGCCAAGGCGGGCGTCAACGGGCTCACCCAGCAGCTCGCGCACGAGCTGGGCGGCATGGGCATCCGGGTGAACGCCATCGCCCCCGGCCCCACCGACACCGCCGCGCACCGCGCGGTCGTCCCCGGCGGCATGTCGGAGAAGATCGTCAAGGACAAGATGGCGATCAAGCGGATGGGCACGCCGCGGGACCTGGTCGGCGCGTGCCTGTTCCTGCTGTCGGACGAGGCGTCCTGGATCACCGGCCAGATCCTCAACGTGGACGGCGGCGAGGTGTTCCGGTCGTGAGCAGGTACGGGTTCGTCGGCCTCGGGCAGATGGGCGCGCCGATGGCCCGGCACCTGGCCGGCCCGGACCTGGTCGTCTACGACACCCGCTCCGAGGCCATGGAGCCCCTGGTGCAGGCGGGGGCACGCGCCGCCCGCACCGTCGCGGAGGCGGCCCGCTCCGCCGAGATCGTCTCGGTGATGGTGCGCGACGACGACCAGGTGAACGAGGTCGGCGCCGAGATCCTGGCGGCCGCGCGGCCCGGCACCGTGCTGGCCGTGCACTCCACGATCCGCGCGCGCACCGCGCAGGAGCTGGCGCGGCGGGCCGCGCCGTACGGCATCGAGGTGGTGGACGCCCCGGTCAGCGGCGGCTTCATGGGCGCGACCGCGGGCACCCTGGCCGTCATGGTCGGCGGCTCGGCCGAGGCGTTCCAGCGCTGCCGCGAACCGTTCGGCGCCTGGGCGGACCTCGTGCTGCACATGGGGCCGGTCGGTGCGGGGACCCGCACGAAGCTGGCCCGCAACCTGCTGCACTTCGTGGCGTTCGCCGCGGCGGCCGAGGCGCAGCGCCTGGCCGAGGCGTCGGGCGTCTCACTGCGCCGGCTCGCCCGCGTCGTCCGGCACTCCGACGCCGTCACCGGCGGACCGGGCGCGATCATGCTGCGCCCCAGCACCGCTCCCCTGCGTCCCGGCGACGAGCTGTACGACATCCTGCGCAACGTCCGCGACCTGGGCGAGAAGGACCTCTCCCTGGCCGTGGAGCTGGCGTCCGACCTGGACGTCGACGTCCCCCTGGCACGGCTCGCCCTGGACCGCTTCGGCGCGGCCCTCGGACTGGAGGAGGACCACGATGGATGAGCGGCGCCGCCGCGGCCTGGAGATGATGCGCCGGGTGTACGGGTGGGAGGTCGCCGACTCCGCCGACGACTTCTTCGGCATCACCGTCGACCACCTGTTCGGCGACGTGTGGACGCGCCCCGGGCTGAGCGTCCGCGACCGGCGGCTGCTGCTGATCGGCGTGCTGGCCGGGCAGGGCCTCAACGACGTGCTGGACATCCAGATCCCCGCCGCCCTCGCCGGCGGCGAGCTGTCCCCCGACGAGCTCCGCGAGACGGCGATCTTCCTGACCCACTACGTCGGCTGGCCGCTGGGGTCCCGCCTCCACGTGCAGATCGAGAAGCTGATCGCCGAGTACGAGCGCGGTTAGCGGCCGACCGGCGGGCTGGGGGCGGGCATCAGCATCGGCCCGTTCACCCGGAACCGCTCCACGCCCCGGCGGGTCAGGTGGACGCGCAGGTCGATCCACCCGGACCGGGCGGCCAGGCGGCACTCGTCGGCGCCGCTCACCGGGAAGTGCAGGTCGCCCACCGACAGCTTGGCGCCGCGCACGTGCACCGGCAGCAGCACCCGCGACCCGGCGGTCAGCGGGGCGATGCCGCAGCCGCCGATCTGCCGTCCGCGGGCCTGGCTGCGCACCGCCTCGGCCGCGATGCGCCGGTACTCGGCCGTCCCCTCCTCGACGTGCCCGAGCAGGATCCTGGGGGCACCGGGGTCCAGCCGCCACACCTCCGCGTCCGGTTCGGCGGCCGGTTCGGCGTCCGGCTCGGCGGCGGCCGCGGCCGCGAGCATCGCCGCGTCCGGCGCGCAGCCGATCACGCCGGGGTGCCCGTTGGGCGCGTACACCCCGTCGGAGCGGCCCACGCCGATCACGTCCACCACGATGACGTCACCGGGCTCGGCGCCCACCACCACGACCGGACCGCACAGCACCGGGTCGGCGCCGGGCTCGCGGGCCTGGCACTCCATGCGGATCGAGCCGCCCGTGAGCACCTCGGCCACCGCCGGAATCTCCGGGTGCCACCGGTCGTGCCCGGGCACCGCGCGGCTCGCGTCCCCGGCGCCCCACGGCGACACGGCAGACGCGGGAGCGGCCGCACTGATGGACCGTTCGGAGGCAAGCGGGAGCGACAACGGGATTCCTTCCTCACGGAGACTGGCTACGAAGAAATCCTGCCGACCGACCTGTTTCCGAGTGATTTCGACACCCTTACGACCCGGTTAGCGTTCCCCGGCGGGCGCCGGACGGCGGTCACCGCAGGCCGCTGGGGCGGTCGAGGGCGGTTCGGATGAGCCGGTCGACCAGGGCCGGGTAGTCCAGGCCGCTGGCGGCCCACATCTGCGGGAACGCCGACGACGGGGTGAAGCCCGGCATCGTGTTGATCTCATTGAGGATCCACCGGCCGTCGGGGGTGTAGAAGAAGTCGACGCGGGCCAGGCCCTCGCAGTCGAGGGCGTCGAACGCGGCGACCGCCAGGCGCTGCACCTCGGCGACGGCCCCGGGCGGCAGGTCCGGGGGGATGGCCAGCCGGGTCGTGCCGTCCAGGTACTTGGTCTGGAAGTCGTAGAAGTCGTGGTCGCCGGTCATGAGGATCTCGGCGGGCAGGCTGGCCTCGGCGGGACCGCCGTCCAGGCCCTGCAGGACGCCGCACTCGATCTCGCGGCCCACGACGGCGGCCTCGACGATGACCTTGGGGTCGTGCTCGCGGGCCGCCTCGACGGCCGCGGTCAGGTCGTCCTCGGACTCCACCTTGGAGATGCCCATGCTGGACCCGGCGCGGGCGGGCTTGACGAACACCGGCAGACCCAGCTGCTTGATCTCGTCCAGCTTGGCGGTGCGGGCGGTGCGCCACTCCCGGTCGCCGACCATCACGTACCGGCCGACCGGCAGGCCGCGGGCCTGCCAGACCAGCTTCATGAAGCCCTTGTCCATGCCGACCGCGCTGGCCAGCACGCCCGCGCCGACGTAGCGGACGCCCGCCAGGTCGAGCATGCCCTGGATGGTGCCGTCCTCGCCGTAGGGGCCGTGCAGCAGCGGCAGGACGACGTCCACCTCGGTGAGGGTGGCGGGCACCCGGCCGGGTTCGACCACCACCAGGCCCTTGGTGGCGGGGTCGAACGGCAGCGCCAGGGCCTTGCCGTCGCCGGAGACCTCGGGGAGCCGCCCGTCCTCGATGGCCAGCTGCTGGTCCTCGGAGGCGAGCACCCAGCGGCCGTCGCGGGCGATGCCGACGGGCACCACCTCGTAGCGGTCGCGGTCGATGGCGGCCATGACTGCTCCTGCGGTGACGCAGGAGATCGCGTGCTCGCTGCTGCGTCCGCCGAAGACCACGGCCACACGGATCTTTGGTGAAGCGTCGGACATGATGTCCGACCCTACAGCGATCAGTGGGTGTCGGCTACGAGCCGGGTGCCGTCGGCGCCGTTCAGCGTGCGGCCGACGGCGTCGAGCGCCTCGGTCACGTCGCGGACCAGGTCGTCGGCGTCCTCCAGGCCGAGGGAGAAGCGGACCGCGCCGGGGTCGATGCCGGCGGCGCGCAGCGCGGCGTCGTCGTGGCAGCGGTGCGTGGTGGAGGCCACGTGGGCGACGTGGGTGTGGGTGCCGCCGACGCAGGTCGCCGGGGTCGCCAGCCGCAGGGCGTCGACCAGGGCCAGGCCCGCGCGGCGCCCGCCCGCCGGGGTGACGGTGACCACGGCGCCGTACCGGGTGCCCTCCGGGCCGGCGTCGAACAGGGCGCGGGCCTGCTCGTGCCCGCGGTGTCCGGGCAGCCCCGGGTAGTCGACGGAGCGGACCGCCGGGTGCCGGGCGACGGCGGCGGCGAACAGGTTGGCGGTGTCGCACTGGCGGCGCACCCGCAGCGGCAGGGTCTCCAGGCCGCGGCGCAGCAGGAACGCCTCGTCGGGCGCCAGCGCCGCGCCGGTCTGCACGCGGACCCGGCGGACCTGCTCGACCAGGTCGGCCGCGCCGACGACCGCGCCGCCGGTGGCGTCGCCGTGCCCGCCGATCGCGGCGGTCGCCGAGTGCACCACCAGGTCGGCGCCGTGCTCCAGCGGACGGCACACCACCGGCGTGGCCAGGGTGGCGTCGACGGCCAGCAGCGCCCCGGCGCCGCGGGCCAGCGCGGCCAGGGCCGGCAGGTCGGGGACCGCCAGCCCGGGGTTGCCGGGCACCTCGGCCCAGATCAGCCGGGTGGTGGGCCGCATCGCCTCGCGCACGGCGGCGGTGTCGGCGAGGTCGACGAACGAGGCGTCGACGCCGAACCGCGACAGCAGCCCGTCCAGCAGCACGTACAGGTCGCGGTGCGGCCCGGCGGGCGCGACCACGTGCGCGCCCGCGTCGGTGAACGCCAGCAGCACGGCGGTGGCGGCGGCCATGCCGGACGCGAACGCCTCGCCCTCCACCGGCCCGGCCGTCCCGTGCCCCTCCAGGGCGGCGAGGCCGGCCGCGAACGCGTCGGCGGTGGGGTTGGCGATCCGGCCGTAGCTGTAGCCGGGCGCGCGGCCGCTGAGCATGGCCGCGTGCTCGGCGGCGCCGGCGAAGGCGAACGCGCCGGCCCGCCAGACCGGCTGCCCCACCGGCGCCTGGCGCGGCAGCGGCGGCGCCGGCAGGTGGACGGCTCGGGTGTTCTCACCGTGTGAACGACTGCTTCCCGTGGTACGCATCGTTCACAGCATGTCACACTCCGTAGCGCTCCGGCTTGGGAGAACGCGAGATCAGTGAGATCGCCGCGTCCTTGATGGGCACCTTGTGGCGCAGCACGTTGACGACCGCCTCGGTGATCGGCATCTCGACGTTGTGCTTGCGGGCCAGCTCCAGCACCGCCTCCGACGACTTGACGCCCTCGGCGGTCTGCTTGGTGACCGCCACCACCTGCTCCAGCGTCATGCCGCGGCCCAGGTTCTCGCCGAACGTGCGGTTGCGCGACAGCGGCGAGCTGCACGTGGCGATCAGGTCGCCCATCCCGGCCAGCCCGGCGAAGGTGTGCTCGTCGGCGCCCAGCGCGGCGCCCAGCCGGGCCGTCTCTGCCAGCCCGCGGGTCATCAGCAGCGCCCGGGTGCTGTCGCCGAAGCCGAGCCCCACCGCGATGCCCACGCACAGGGCCACGATGTTCTTGACCGCGCCGCCGAGCTCGCAGCCGATCACGTCGGTGGTGGTGTAGACGCGGAAGTACGGGGTCATGGTGGCGGCCTGCAGCCGCCGGGCGCGCTCCTCGTCCACGCACGCGGCGACGGCGGCGGCGGGCTGCCCGGCGGCGACCTCGCGGGCCAGGTTGGGCCCGCAGAACACCGCGACCCGCTCGTCCGGCACCCCGGCGACCTCGGCGATCACCTCCGACATCCGCCGGCAGGTGCCGAGCTCCACCCCCTTCATCAGGCTGACCAGCACCGACTCGGGCGGCAGCAGCGGGGTCCAGGCCGCCAGGTTCTCCCGCAGCGACTGGGCGGGGACGGCCAGCGCCACGAAGTCGGCGCCGGCCAGCGCCTCGGCCGGGTCGGTGGTGGCGCGCAGCCCCTCGGGCAGGACGATCCCCGGGAGGTAGTCGGGGTTCTCGCGGCGCTCGTTGATCGCCTCGACGACCGCGGGCCGGCGCCCCCACAGCGTGACCTCGCCGCCCGCGTCGCGCAGCAGCTTGGCGAACACGGTCCCCCAGGACCCCGCCCCCATCACGGCGGTGCGGACTGTCACGCGGTCTCCGCCTCCTTGCTCTCGCCGGCGTCCGCCGCCCCGTCCGGCCCCCCGGCCTGCGCGCGGGCCTCGGAACGGGCCTCGGAACGGGTCTCGGCACGGGCCTCGGACGGGGCCTGAGAGCGGTCCTCGGGCGCGGCCGCGGCGGCGGCCCGGCGGCGCTCCTCCAGGACCTTGTGGTGGTCGTACAGCTCCTTGGGGGGCTCCTGGCCGCGCAGCTCGCCGAGCAGCCCGGCGATGGTCGTCATGATCTCGTCGGTGGCCTCGCGCAGGGTGCTCTTGGTGAGCGGCTTGCCCTGGTAGCGGGACAGGTCCACGGGCGGCCCGGCGATCACCTTGATCTTCTTGCGGGGGAACGGGTGGAAGCCCTTCTTCAGGGTGCCCGCCAGGCCCCGCTTCTCGACCTTGGCGTACGGCAGCAGCTCGTGGGTGCCCCAGATGGCCACCGGGACGATCGTCGCGCCGGTCTTGAGCGCCATGCGGGCCACGCCGGTCTGGCCGGTCATCGGCCACAGCTCCGGGTCGCGGGTGCAGCTGCCCTCGGGGAAGAAGATCAGGCACTGGCCGGCCTCCAGGGCCTTCTCGGCCTCCTTGAGGGCCAGCGCGGCGTCGGTGCGGTCGCGGTAGACCGGGATCTGCCCGGTGCCGTACAGGACCTTCTTGATGAACTTGACCTCGAACAGCTGGGACTTGGCCAGGAAGACCGGGTAGCGCCCCGACTCGTACACGAAGTGCGACAGCGCCAGCGGGTCCGACTCGGAGATGTGGTTGGCGGCCAGGATCATGCCGCCCTTGCGGGGCACGTTGCCGCGGCCGCGCCAGTCCCGCTTCAGCAGCCCGAACAGCAGCGGGCGCAGCACGACGATGGTGAGCCTCCGCCAGCCCGGCGAATACCCGTACCCCTGACTCATGCCCGTCCCTTTCTCGATGCGCCCACGCGGTGAGCGCGGGGTGTCCTCAGTTTCGCGGTTGCGTGCGCATAGTGTCGAGTTGCCATGTCTACAGCACAGCGCGCTGCGTCTCATCTCCAGTGGTCGCTCGTGGTGCCGGTCAAGGTGCTGGCCCGGGCGAAAACCCGCATGTCGGCGGCGGCGGGCCCGCACCGGCAGGCCCTGGCGCTCGCGGTGGCGGCCGACACGGTCGCGGCCGCGCTGCGCTGCGACCGCGTCCGCGACGTGATCGTCGTCACCGACGACCCGGTGCCCGCGGCCGAGCTGGCCGCGCTGGGCGCCCGCGTGGTGCCGGACGAGCCGGACGCCGGGCTGAATCCCGCCCTGGTGTACGGGGCGGGGCGCGGCCGCGAGCTGTCCCCGGACAGCGGGGTCGGCGCGCTGTCGGCGGACCTGCCCGCGCTGCGCCCGGACGAGCTGGCCCGGGTGCTGGACGCGGCGGCCGCGGCGCCGACGGCGTTCGTGCCGGACGCCGCCGGGATCGGCACCACCCTGTACACGGCGCGGCCCGGCGTGCCGTTCGCGCCCGCCTTCGGCGGCGACTCGCGCGCCGCGCACCGCGCCCGCGGGGCCCGCGAGCTGCTGGTGCCGGACACCGCGAGCGTCCGCCGCGACGTCGACACCCTGCCGGACCTGCGCGAGGCCCTCGCCCTGGGGTGCGGCCCGCGCACCACGGCCGTGGCCCGCCGCATCACCGCCCTGCACACGCCCGCGTAGCGGGCGGACGCGCACGCGGCGCGAGCGTTGATCATCGCGTGTGCCGCGGGACCGGCTAGGGTGGCCGCCATGCAGGGCACGGTGCGGACGTACGACCCGGAGACGCGCTCGGGCAGCGTGCTGCTCGACGACGGCACCGAGCTTCCCTTCGACAGCGCCGCGTTCGACGCGGGCGGCCTGCGGATGCTGCGGTTCGGCCAGCGGGTGAACCTGGCCGCCGAGGGCGGCCGCATCACGGTGGTGACGCTGTCGACGTTCCCGCTGCCCGACGCCGGCCCCTGACCGTCCGCGCGGGTCCAGGGGCGCAGGGCGGCCCCGGAACTTCGCCGTGCGGCCCGCCGAGCACGCACAGGCGGCCCCGGCGGGGCCGGAAGCGCGCCAGGAATGCCGCAGCGCCCGGGGAGCCGCCTGGGGCGGCGGCCCGGGCGCTGCCACGGGTGATCTGCCGACGACCTACTTCTTGCCGGCCACCAGGTTCTTGAAGTCGGCGCCCGCCTTGAACTTGGGCACGGACGTCGCGGGGACCTGGATGGTCTTGCCGGTTGCGGGGTTGCGCGCCGTACGGGCAGGCCGGTCGGCCTTCTCGAACGAACCGAACCCGGTGATCGCGACCTTGTCGCCCTTGGCGACGGCGTCCTGGATCGTCTCCAGGATCGCGTCGACCGCCTCGGCTGCGGCCTTCTTACTGCCCAGCCGCTCTGAGATGGCGTCGACCAGCTCACGCTTGTTCATGGGTTACTCCTCTAGTTCCCCCCTTGCCCGAACGAAACTAAGGCAGCCTCCGCAGCGAGACAATCACCTGCACGCAAGAATCCTTGTGTCGCTGGCGTTTTTGTCGGCATCGCCCCTGTCTCACCCGGGAGCCGGACCTGTCCGGCCACCCCGCACGTTAGCGGGCGTCGGTCGTGCCCGAAAAGTCGGCCAGGAAGGCGTCCAGCCTGCGGGAGGCCAGTTGGGCGTCCCGTTTGGCCAGGTCGGTGATCGCCAGCAGGTGCCGGATGAGGCGCCGGCGGGTGTCCCGGGGCAGCGGCGCCACCAGGCGGTGGGCGTCGCGCAGCCGCCGGGCGAGCAGGGTGAGCGTGGGGTCGTCCCACTCGGGGCCGCTCCACGGCGGCGGGACCGCCGGCTGCTCGCCCGGCTGGGATCGGGCATGGGTCAAGGAGAGCCCCCCAACGATAGGAGCGTGTGTCTTCGCACACTGTCGATTGTCGTCGGTGGGCGTGCGTGCCCGCGCACCCGGGGGGCGGTCCGGCATGTCACGAGCCGGATGCCGCCCCCGGGCGGACCGTTCAGACGGTGGTGGGCATCCAGCCGGGACGGCGCTGCTCGTAGGCGGCGATGTCGTCGGCGTGGCGGAGGGTCAGGCCGATGTCGTCCAGGCCCTCCATCAGGCGCCAGCGCGTGTAGTCGTCGATCTCGAAGGGGACGACCAGGTCGCCGGCGCGCACCTCGCGGGCGCCGAGGTCCACGGTGATCTCCGCGGCGGGCTCCTGCTCGGCGCGGGTCTGCAGCCGCTCGACGACGTCGCCGGGCAGCACGACCGGCAGCAGCCCCATCTTGGTGGAGTTGTTGCGGAAGATGTCCCCGAACCGGGGGGCGATCACGACGCGGAACCCGTACTGCTGCAGCGCCCAGACGGCGTGCTCGCGGGACGAGCCGGTGCCGAAGTCCGGCCCGGCGACCAGGATGCTGGCGCCCTGGTACTCGGGCCGGTTCAGCACGAAGTCGGGGTCCTCGCGCCAGGCCGAGAACAGCCCCTTGTCGAACCCGGTGCGGCTGACCTGCTTGAGCCAGACGGCCGGGATGATCTGGTCGGTGTCGACGTTGCTGCGGCGCAGCGGCACCGCGCGTCCGGTGTGGGTGGTGAAGGCTTCCATGGTGCGAAACGTCCTTACAGGTCGGCGGGCGCGGTCAGGCGTCCGGTGACGGCGGTGGCGGCGGCGACGGCGGGCGACACCAGGTGGGTGCGGCCGCCGGGCCCCTGCCGGCCCTCGAAGTTGCGGTTGGACGTGGAGGCGCTGCGCTCGCCCGGGGTGAGCTTGTCGGGGTTCATCGCCAGGCACATCGAGCAGCCCGCCTCGCGCCACTCGGCGCCGGCGGCGGAGATCACCTCGTGCAGGCCCTCCTCCTCGGCCTGCTGCTTGACCTTCATCGAGCCGGGGACGACCAGCATGCGCACCCCGTCGGCGACCTTGCGGCCCTTGAGGACGCCCGCGACGGCGCGCAGGTCCTCGATGCGGCCGTTGGTGCAGGAGCCGACGAAGACGGTGTCCACGGCGATCTCGCGCAGCGGGGTGCCCGGGGTCAGGTCCATGTACTGCAGCGCCCGCTCGGCGGCGGCGCGCTCCACCGGGTCGTCGAAGGAGGCCGGGTCGGGCACCGACTCGCTGAGCGGCAGGCCCTGGCCGGGGTTGGTGCCCCAGGTGACGAAGGGGGTCAGCTCGGACGCGTCGATCACGACCTCCTTGTCGAAGGTCGCGTCGTCGTCGGTGCGCAGGGACTCCCAGTACTCGACGGCGCGGTCCCAGTCCTCGCCCTGGGGGGCGTGCGGGCGGCCCTTGAGGTAGGCGAAGGTGGTCTCGTCCGGCGCGATCATGCCGGCGCGGGCGCCCGCCTCGATGGACATGTTGCAGACCGTCATGCGGCCCTCCATCGACAGCGAGCGGATCGCCTCGCCGCGGTACTCGATGATGTGGCCCTGGCCGCCGCCGGTGCCGATCCGGGCGATGATCGCCAGGATGAGGTCCTTGGCGGTGACGCCCTCGGGCAGCGTGCCGTTCACGGTGACGGCCATCGTCTTGGGCTTGACCTGCGGCAGCGTCTGGGTGGCCAGGACGTGCTCGACCTCGCTGGTGCCGATGCCGAACGCCAGGGCGCCGAACGCGCCGTGCGTGGAGGTGTGCGAGTCGCCGCACACGACCGTCATGCCGGGCTGGGTCAGGCCGAGCTGCGGGCCGATGACGTGCACGATGCCCTGCCCGTCGTCGCCCATCGGATGCAGCCGGATGCCGAACTCCGCGCAGTTCTTGCGCAGCGTCTCCACCTGCGTGCGCGACACCGGGTCGGCGATCGGCCGCAGCAGGTCGGTGGTGGGGACGTTGTGGTCCTCGGTCGCGATCGTCAGCTCGGGGCGCCGGACGGTGCGGCCGGCCAGGCGCAGGCCGTCGAACGCCTGCGGGCTGGTCACCTCGTGCACCAGGTGGAGGTCGATGTAGAGCAGGTCCGGTTCACCCTCGGCACGCCGTACGACGTGCGCGTCGTACACCTTTTCGGCCAATGTACGGCCCATCGCTCACCTCACCTGAAGATTCCGTTCGCACCGGGCGCGCGGGTCGCGCCGGGCTCGCCGTCCGACTTGCATCTCACATAACGAGACGGCAATATCAAGTCATGGACAACTCTAGCGGAGTCGGCGTACTTGACAAAGCGGTTCTGGTGCTGAACGCCCTGGAGGCGGGTCCCGCCTCGCTGGCGCAGCTCGTCCAGACCACCGGGCTGGCGCGGCCGACCGCCCACCGGCTCGCCGTCGCGCTGGAGCACCACCGCTTCGTCCACCGCGACACCCAGGGCAGGTTCATCCTGGGGCCGCGGCTGGCCGAACTGGCGGTGGCCGCGGGCGAGGACCGGCTGCTGGCGATCGCCCAGCCGATCCTGGCCCAGCTGCGGGACCTGACCGGCGAGAGCGCCTCGCTGTTCCGGCGGCAGGGCGACGTGCGGGTCTGCGTGGCCGCCGCCGAGCGCAGCAGCGGGCTGCGCGACACCATCCCGGTGGGCGCCGCGCTGCCGATGACCGCCGGGTCGGCCGCGCAGGTGCTGCTGGCCTGGGAGGAGCCCGACCGGCTGCACCGGGGCCTGCGCGGCGCCAAGTTCGAGGCCACCACGCTGGCCCAGGTGCGGCGGCGCGGCTGGGCGCAGAGCGTCGGCGAGCGCGAGCAGGGCGTCGGCTCGGTGTCGGCGCCGATCCGCGGCGCGGGCGGCCGGGTGATCGCCGCGGTGTCGGTGTCCGGCCCGCTGGAGCGCCTGACCCGCTCCCCCGGCCGCCTGCACGCCGGCCCGGTGATGGCCGCGGCCGAGAAGATCTCCGAGGCGATGCGCCGGACCGCGTCCTAGCCTCCCGGCCGGGGTCCTCGGCCCCCGGTCATGCCGTCGGACGGGCGGGCAGCGGCCGGTGGATGGGGATGCCCGCCTTCTCCAGCTCGTCGCGCAACGCGAAGTAGGCGTCGCCGAACGGGTCCTCCCCGGTGAGCGGCATGAGGCCGCGGCGGATCGCCACGTCGTGCGGGGCGAGGGCGGCGGCCGCGGCCACGTGCCGCCGCGCCGCCTCGCCCCGGCCGCCGCGGGCCAGCCAGACCGCCAGGCGGGCGTGCGCGCGGGCCCGCTGCTCGTCGGCGGTCGGGACGCGCAGGTGCTCGCGGACCTGCGCCTCGTCCAGCCCGGCGTCGCCGTCGAGCACCCAGCGGCGCAGCGCCGCGTAGGACTCCTGGGAGTCCAGGCCGTTCATGGAGCGGAACAGGTCGGTGGCGGTCTGGGTGTCCTGGGGGCGGGCGATGCGGCCGCGCTCGTCGATCCACACCACCGTGGGCACGTTGATCACGTTGTAGAGCTCGGCGACGACGCCCTCGGTGTCCACCAGGGCGGGATGGGTGGCCTTCGCCTCCTCGATCCACGGCCGCGCGTCGTCGGCCGACCGGTCGCACGCCACGCTGACGACCGTGAGGCCGTGGTCGCGCAGCGCCGCGTGCCGCTCCTCCCAGGCGGGCAGGTCGTAGCGGCATCCGCACCAGGAGGCCCAGAACACCAGCGCCACCTTGCGTCCGCGGAAGTCGGCGAGGCGGACGCCGTCCAGCTCGAAGCCGGGCGCCTCGGCGGCGGTCAGGCGCGGCGCGGCGGCGGCCAGGGCCACGACGCGCGCGGCCGCGTCGATGACGGCGACCTGCCCCGTGAGCTCGGCGAACGCGGCCACGTCCACACCGTCGGGCGTCTCGGCCGCGGCGGCGCGGGCGGCGGGCAGGCAGGCGTCGTCGCGGCACCAGCCGTGCGGCTTGCGCTCCCAGCCGAGCAGCGGCCGGTCCGGCGGGGCCAGGAGCCGCCCGCCGGGACCGGGCCGGGCCTCGATCCGCTCGACGCGGTCGCCGGCGATGACGGTGAACATCCGGGCCTCCCCCTTGTTGGATAGTGTCGGTATCCAAGTATTGGATAGTTCTAGTATCCAGTCAAGGGGAGGGGTGCGCGGTGAAGATCTCCGAGCTCAGCGACCGCAGCGGGCTGACCATCCAGACGATCAAGTACTACATCCGCGAGGGCCTGCTGCCGAAGGGCACGGCGACCGGCGCCACCCGGGCCGAGTACGACGAGCGGCACCTGGAGCGGCTGCGGCTGGTGCGGGCGCTGCGCGAGGTCGGCGACCTGCCGGTGGCCGCCATCCGGCGCATCGTGGCGGCGGTCGACGACGAGGACGTCGGCATGCACCGGCTGTTCGGCATCACCCAGTACGCCATCGGCCCGCACGTGGACGCGCCCGACCAGGACCCGGCCGCGCCCGAGGACCTGGCGGCCCAGTGGCGGGCCGCGCGCCGGGACGTCGACGCGCTGATCCGCGAGCTCGGCTGGCAGGTCACCGACCGCGCCCCCGCCCGCGACCTGCTCGCCCAGACCTTCGTCGCGCTGCGCCGCCTCGGCTTCCCCGTCACGCCGGAGGACCTGCTGCCGTACACGCGCGCCGCCGCGGCCGTGGCCGAGCACGAGATCGGCTCGGTCGCCGCCGACGCCCCGCGCGGCCGGGCGGTGCACGCCATGCTGGTGTCCGCGGTGCTGTACGAGCAGGTGCTCACCGCCCTGCACCGGCTGGCCCAGGAGGACGCCTCGGCCCGCCGCTTCGGCGCCGACGACCCCGGCGCAATCAATTAGACAAACCACGCTTTTTCGGTCGAATTCCCCAATCAAATCGGTTCGGCGGAAAAAACGGAATCCGCATACGATGAACCGGCGATGCCGACCACACCGGGTGATGCTCCGATGACCGCCGCGGACCCCGAGCGCGGGCGGTGGACCGACCGGCTGCTCGCCGAGGGCGACGACCCCGACCCCCGGTTCACCCTCGCCAACGAGCGCACGTTCCTGGCCTGGATCCGCACCGCCCTGGCGGTGATCGCCGCCGGGATCGGGCTGGCCCTCAGCCGCGACCTGCTGGCCGGTCCGGTGCGCGACGCGCTGGCCGTCGGCTGCGCCGCCACCGGCGCCCTGATCGCCGTGCTGGCCTTCCGCCGCTGGCTGCGCACCGAACGCGCGCTGCGCCGCGCCGAGACGCTGCCGCCGCCCGCGCTGGCCCCGGTCATGTCGTACGGGCTGGCGGCCGCCGCGGTCGTCCTGCTGGTCGCCCTGCTGGCCACCTGAGGAGGCGGACGGTGAGCCGCCTGTGGGACCCGGGCGCCCAGCCCGAGCGCACCGCCCTCGCCTGGTCGCGCACCACGCTGTCCCTGCTGGTGGCGGGGCTGCTGTGCGTCCGGCTCGCGCCGTCCGCCGCCGGCGCCGCGCTGGCCGCCGGGGCCGTCTGCGGCGCCGCCGCCCTGCAACTGCGCCGCGCCCGCCGCACCCACCGCCGCCGCGGCCGCCGCCTGCCCGCCGGAGCCCCGGTCGCCGACCCCGCCTCCGTCCTCCTCGCCACCGCCGTCACCGTGCTGCTCGGGGTCATCGGCGTCCTCTTCGCCGCCGCCTGAAGATCGGTTGGTAGCCTCGCTGCCGTGCAGGACCGTGCGTTCGTCAGTCTGACCACCGACTTCGGCGCCGCCTACACGGCCATCTGCGCCGGTGTGGTCTACTCGATCGCCCCGTCGGCGAACGTGCTCGTCCTCAGCGACGAAGTGACGCCCTACGCGGTGACCGAGGGCGCCATGCTGCTCCGCCAGGCCCTGCCGTACCTGCCGACCGGCGTGCACGTCGGCATCGTCGACCCGGGGGTCGGCACCCCGCGCCGCCCCGTGGCGGTCGTCACCGGACGCGGCGACGTGCTGATCGGCCCCGACAACGGCCTCCTGCCGCCGGCCGCCGAAGCGCTGGGCGGCGCGGTCGACGCGTACGAGCTGGCCGACCCCGCCTACCGGCTGCCGGAGGTGTCCACCAGCTTCCACGGCCGCGACATCTTCTCCCCCGCCGCCGCCCACGTGGCGGGCGGCCTGGCCCCGTCCGCGCTCGGCCCGCGCGTCCCGCCGGGCGAGCTGTGCCCGCTGCGGGTGCCGCCGGTCACCAGGGACGGCGACGCGGTGACCGCGTCCGTCCTCTACATCGACCGCTTCGGCAGCCTCATCCTCGCCGCCGGACGGGACGACCTGCCCGCGACGCTCGCCTACGGCACGCCCCTGGAGGTCGCCTGGACCGACCGGGACGGCGCGCCCCGCACCGTCCGCGCCGCCTTCGCCGAGACCTTCGGCAGCGTGGCCGAGGGGGAGCCCCTGATCTGGGTGGACTCCTCCGGCCGGCTCGGCCTGGCCGTCAACCGGGGCTCGGCCGCCACCCGCTTCGGCCTCGCCCCCGACGCCGTGCTCACCATCCGTCCCGCCCCCGAGGAGTGACCATGGAACTGGACGTCGTCGCCTGGCTGCACGCCGTCGACGGCCGCCTGCTCGCCGTCCGGTCTCGCGGCCGCGACCTGCTCTACCTGCCGGGCGGCAAGCGCGAACCCGGCGAGGACGACTGGTCGGCCCTCTCCCGGGAGATCCGCGAGGAGCTGGCCGTCCGGCTGGACGAGGGCTCCTTCCGCGAGGTCGGCGTCGTCCGGGCCCCCGCCCACGACCAGCCCGCCTTCACCCACGTCCGCATGGCCTGCTTCACGGCCGCCTACCAGGGCGACATGCTCCCCGCGGGCGAGGTCGACGAGTACCGCTACGTGGCCCCCGCCGACCGCGACCTGCTGGCCCCGGCCGCGCAGGCGGCGCTCGACATGGCCGCCGCCCACGGCCTGCTGTCCTGACCCCTTCACGTATTTGTTCTGCGGCGCCGAATTCCTTGTGCTTCGGCGCCGGTTTCCCCGTTTCCCGCGGTGGATGCGTTCCGTGCCCCTATGATCACGAACTCACCCATCGGGGAAAGGCGAAACACGATGAGACGTGGATGGCTGCGCGGCTCCGTCGGCCTGATGACGGTGATCGCGCTGGCGGGCTGCCCGACCGGAGCGGAGGCGGTCGACGTGCGGAGTGCCGCCCAGTCGGAGAAGGAGACGGCGAGCCCGCTCGCCGAACGGCTGCGGGCGACCATCGACCGGCTGCGGTTCGAGGAGGTCCTGGACACGGCGCCGCCCGGCACCGCCCAGGCCGGTGCGCTGCGGACCCCCGTCGACAAGGAGGCGACGCAGTCTCCGCGGCTGCGCGCCCGCCGGTACGCGGCGGCGGCCGACCCCGAGCCGATCGTCCAGCAGCCGCAGATGGACGCGACCATCATCGAGCTGGACCGGAAGGGGCGCCCCGTCTCGTCCGGCACCGTGCTGATGAGCCCGCTCTACAAGGACGGCGTCGTGGTCCCCGTCGACCGCAACCTGTCCACCACGAGCGTGCGCTGGCGGCAGTGGGACGACGCGGGCTGGTACGCCGACAAGGGGCAGGGCTCCATCGACGTGGTCGCGGGCCGGGAGAACGCCCCGCTGGACCACATGCTCAACTACCCCGCCTCGGTCCTGAAGCTCATGGTCAACTTCGGCGTCCTGCGGCTGGTGGACCAGGGCGAGATCGGCCTGGACGACACCTTCGACTACCGGCCCACCTCCGACAGCTCCGTGTCCCTGTGCGGCACCGCCGCCTCCAAGACGGTGCGCCAGTACATGGACGAGTCGCTCACCTGGTCGTCGAACCCCGCGTCCTGCGCCCTGGTCAAGCTGCTGCACGAGCACAACGCGATCGACCCGCTGAACCAGACCTTCCAGGACCTCGGCCTGGAGACGCTCCAGCTCAAGGGCACCAACCCGGCGACCGGCGGCCGGTGGTCCAACTCCATCACCATGAGCTCGCTGGACACCGCCAAGCTGCTGACCCTTATCAACGGCGCCCCCGGCCGCGTGTGGACCGCGCCGAACGGCAAGCCGGTCACCAGCGACGGCGTGCTGAGCGCCGCGTCGCGCGCGTTCTTCCTGTCCAAGCTCAGGCAGCAGGGCTTCAACGACATGCTGTCGACCGGCAACTGGTGCGGCGGCACCTACCCGGCGCCCGGCATCCCCAGCACCGTCGCGTCCCGCTGGATCGGCGCGGACGGCACCGTCACCGTCGCGGGCAACAAGTTCGGCCGGGACGTGCGGCCCTGCAACGCCAAGGCCCAGGTGTCCTTCGCCCACAAGACCGGCTGGGTGAACAACACCGCCGCCGACGCCGGCATCGTCCGGGCCCTGCCGGGCAAGGGAGGCCGCCACTACATCATCGTGGTGTTCTCCAACCTGGGCACGCAGTACATCGACGCGAACCGTCCCGACACGCCCGCCGGCATCTACCCGTTCAGCTACACCGAGAAGTTCGCCCAGCTGGGCCGCGCCATGGACACCTACATGGCCAAGCGAGCCGAGCGGAACTGACAGGCACCGCGGACGGCGTCCGTTCGGGGGGCGGACGCCGTCGCGTTCTCCCCTTCAGCGCGGGTTCCGGTCGTCACCGGCTCCCGCACAGCGCCCGGTCGGTCAGCTCGTTGGCGGCCGTGAGCTGAGCGAGCTTGGCCTTCTCCTCCCCCGGCTGGGTGGCCAGCATGATCTCCACACTCGTGCCGCCGTCCGCGGAGACGGAGTTGACGCTGGACACGCCGAACATGCTGCCGCCGTGGAACCAGGCCCACGTGCCGCAGGACGTGCGCCGCTTGGCCAGCCCCAGCCCGTAGCCGGCGTCCTTGTACACCACCCGCCACTCGGTGGCCGGCACGGTCTGCTTCATCTGCGCAAGCTGCGCCGCCGGAAGCAGGCGTCCGCCCAGCAGCGCCCGCAGGAACCGGTTCATGTCGTCGGTGGTGCTGGTCAGGCCCCCGTCGGCGTACCCGTCGGAGAAGACGGACACGTCCACCAGCGGCCCGCCCGGCGTGAACCGCTCGTAGAACTTGGCGCGCGGCTGCGGCACGTACGCCGACGTCCCGGGGCTGTAGGTGTGCGCCAGCCCCAGCGGCGCGATGATGCGCTCGTGGACCTCGTGCTCCCAGGGGTTCCCCGTCGCCTTCTCGACGATCATCCCGGCGACGACGTAGTTGGTGTTGGAGTAGCTCCAGCGCTCGCCCGGCGCGAACTCCGGCGCGTGCCGCATCGCCATCGCGACCAGTTCCTCCGGCCGGTAGGAACGGAACCGCACCTTGCGGTAGGTCTCCGGCGTACGGTCCTGGTCCTGCGGCAGGTAGTGGCTGTAGTCGTGCAGCCCGCTGGTCTGCTGGAGCAGATGCCGCACGGTGATCTTCGACCCGTCGTTGCCGTTGCCCCGCACCAGGCCGGGCAGCCAGCGTTCCACCGTGTCGTCGAGGCGGACCCTCCCCTCGGCCGTCAGCTGCAGCAGCACCGTCGCCACGAACGTCTTGGTGTTGCTGCCGACCCGGTAGTACCCGTTCCAGGGCACCGGCCGCCGGGTGCCGAGATCGGCGACTCCGCTGCGCGCCTTGAGGCTCCCCTTCTCGTTCACCACCTGCGCCAGCACCCCGGTGGTCCCGGTGTCGCGGATGGCGTCGACATCCCGCTGCAACTGCTCCCGCGAGTAGCGCGGCGCCCCGGAGGCGGGCACCGCGGCGGCCGTTGCGACGAGCGCGTCGAGACCGATCCCGCCCGCGCACATGGCGATCCGTCTGATCATGCGCCCCAAGGCTATGGATCGGCGTCCCGCCCGCACGATGAGGCCACCCGCAGACGGCCCGGTGGGGTTGGCCCCACCCCCGGTCTCCGAGGCCCGAACTGCGCGCCCAGCCCCTCTCAGATGAACAACGTCACCCGCAACGGCGCCGCACCTAAAAGAACGCGCCGGACCCTGCAGTGACCAATGCACCGCGCCATCCCGCTCACACCCCACCACCCTCCAGCGGGCGCATGCCCGAGACCTCTGACGCGCAAAAGCCCTGCACCGTAGCCTGAGAGTGCGACCACCCAGGAGGTGCAGGGCCTTATGTCCGAAGATGCTACCCCCGAGCACGTCGGCAGGCGCATAGCCCGGTGGCGGAAGAAGCGCGACCTGACACAAGCCGGTCTCGCGCAACGCGCGCACTACTCACGTTCCCACCTCGCGCAGGTGGAGGCCGGTCACAAAGTCGCCACCCCCGCTTTCGTCGCCGCGACGGCCGCCGCGCTCGGGGTCGATCCGGCCGTGCTGTGGGGCCAGCCCTACGGCCATGACGACCACCTGCACGTGGCCATCCCCGAGCTCCGCCGCGTGCTCGCTTACGTCGGCGTCGGGCCAGAGCTGGCGGGGCCGCCCCGAAGTCTGGACGTCCTCGCCGCCGAAGTCGCCACTCTGCGGCGGCTCATGCACAAAGTGCATCTCACGAAGATCTCGCAGCGACTCCCCGCCGTGCTCGAAGAACTCATGTACTGGGCGTACGAGACCGACGACCCGCGCGCCTGGGGCCTGCTGTCACTGGCGTACGGCCGCGCGGTCAGCCTCACCCGCCGACTCGGGTACAGCGGCGACGCCCTGGCCCTTCTCGAATGCGCCGCCGATGCGGCCCGACGTTCACAGGACCCGAACCTGCCGCACCTGGTGACGCTGGCACGGTCGCTGCTCCTGCTGGGCCTCAACGAACCCAAACCCGCGCTGAGACTGCTCGACCAAGCCGCCGCCGACGTCCACGAAGACCGGCCGGACGGCGGCGAGATCAGCGGCGCCATCGAGCTGCGGTCGGCCATCATCGCCGCGCGTGCCGCACGAGATCAGGACGACTACAGCACCCGAGCGTGGGAGTACTGGGGGAAGGCGTCCGAGCGCATCCAACGGGGACGCGGCGGCAGACCGGTTCACCTGCTGGAGTTCACCCCCGCGAATGTCGCCATCCACGGGGCGGCCGTCGCGGTGGAGCTGGGCGACCTGGACGAGGCGGCACGCCGTGACCAGACGATCCAAGAGCCCACGCTGGCGACGCTGCCCCCGGAACGGCGTGCACACCATGAGATCGACATGTCGCGGCTCCACGTGGAGACCGGGAGCTACCGCATGGCCGAGGAGCGTCTGGAGACCGCCGACCGCATCGCCCCCCAGATGGTCGCCTTCCATCCGACCGCACGTTCTGTGGTGCATCACCTGGTAGACGTGCGGCGCACGCTGCCCGAGCCGCTCCGGCGGCTCTACAACCGCATGAGCGTCTAGCCCATCGGGCGGCAGCGCGCAAGGCCCCGGTGTTCCGGTTTAGAACACCGGGGCCTTCGCGTAGGGGGAACCTGTGCCCCACAATGCAAAACCGGCCCCCGGCCCGCTGCGGCCACAGCGGGAAGGCCCGGGGGCCTTGCCGGAACCTGACCAGGAGGTCCGACTGATGTACGAGTATGACCCATTGTTCGCGCTCGGCGCGTCGCTGGGTGCGGACGGGCTGGCGGTCGTCCGCACGGCGGACGGTCTGCAGG
>NZ_BAABDO010000021.1:0-72051 GCF_039539665.1 Actinomadura keratinilytica | reverse complement strand
CAGAACGACATGGCTACGATCCGACTTGCCGGGCGCCGCGGCGGCTCCCGTCGGCCCCGCGCCCGACCCGCCCGAGCCGCCGCCCGTCGGGGCCGTGGCGGGCGGAACGGGGTGCGGGGCGGCGAACGGCACCGAAGCCGGGGACGCGGCCGAGACGGCCGATCCCGCGGCGGAGACGCCCGATCCCGCGGCCGATCCCGCGGCCGACCCGCCGGTCGTTCCGCCGGTCGATCCGGTGACCGACAGCACCGTGCCTCCGGCCGGCGGGGCCATGCCGCACTCGTCGCAGAACCCGTCCTCACCGACGGTGCCCGAGCAGTCGGGCTGGGTGCACCGTGTCATCGCCCCGCCCCCGCCTCGCTCTCCCGCACTTTGATCGCACGCTGATAGTCCGCCACCGCCACCGTCGCCCGTCGCAGGTCGCACGGGGCTGACCACAACAGGTCACGAGCCCTTTTGTACAGGGTCGTGAGCGTGTCGTCCTCCGCCAGGCCCAGCCTGGCCGCCTTCGCCCGGTACGCCTCCAGGCGGCCGCGCAGCTCGCCGCGCCGGTCCAGCAGGCCGGTGCTGAGCCGCTGCTCGTCGCGGGCCTGCTCCAGGGCCAGCCGGGCCGCCGCGTCCAGCTCGGTGACCCGGCCCGCCAGCTCGGTCCACCGGCCCGCGCGGCGCAGCCCGTCCAGCGTCGCCACCTGCTCGCGCAGCGCCGCCGCCCGCGACGGGCCCGGCTCGGGCGGCATCGGAGCGGCGATCTTGCGCAGCGCCTCGTCCCGGGCCCGGGCCGCGAGCAGCTCGGCCTCCGCCACGCCGTCGACGGACGCGCGCAGGTCGGCCACGCGCCGCTCGTAGTCCTCCTTGAGCCGCACCGCCTCGCCCAGCGACCCGCGCAGCGCGTCCAGCGCGGCGCGCAGCCGGTCGAGCCGGGAGGTGTCGGCGCGCCCGTCCCGCACCAGCGACAGCGGGTCGGTGCGGGCCAGCTGGCCGAACGCGGTCAGCTCGCGGCCCAGCCGGTCGACCTCGGGGCGCCGCGCGCCGTCCAGCTCCTGCGCCAGCCGGGCGGCCTCCCGCCAGTCGCCCTCCGCCTCGTCCAGCGGGACCAGCAGCGCCGTCCACGCGGCGTCCGCCGCGACGACCACCTCGACCACCCGGTCGAACGTCTCCGCCATCAGCGCGACGGCCTCGTTCAGCGTCAGCCGCCGCCGGTCCGGGCCGAGCAGGCTGCGCTGCTCCAGCGGAACCTCGCTGTCGGGCGGCTCCACCGACGGGCCCGCCAGCAGCCCGGTCAGCTCCGCCAGCGTCTCCGGGTCGGGGCGGCTGCGGCGGGCCCGCAGCCGCTCGGCCGTCTCCACCACCTGCCGGCAGGCGTCGAACAGCAGCCACAGCCGTTCGAGGCGGCGCTGCGTCTCCTCCCAGCGCCGCCAGGTCTCCCCGGACAGCACGGCGCCCTTGAGCAGCCGGTACCCCTGGTGCGTCTCCACCTCCAGCAGCGAGTCGGCGATCCGCTCGTGCTCGTCACGCAACGTCCGCAGGGCGTGGTCCACGCCCTCACGGCTCATGGGCGCGGCCGCCCCAGCCCCGCTGTCGTCCACGTTCGCTCCGCGCTCGATCCGCCCGACCCCCGCTGGATTCGCTCGTCCCCGCCCCGTTCCCCCGCTGGCGGCCCGGGAGCAAAGGACCACCCTCAGCGTCAAGAATCCGGCAGGCACTTACCAATCAGTGTGATCGGTGACACTTTCGGGCACAAGCGGTGGTCATCACACGACCTCCCGTCTTGTTTTCGGGAACGACCTGGTGTGAGCTTGCGTTTGCGTACATGAGGCAGTCCAGAGAGGAGTTGAGCGTCCGCAGTGTCGGACCCCAGTCATAGACCCGGTGCCCCGTGGTGAGCGCGGCGCTGGGTGTGCTGGCCGTGGTACTGCTCACCGCGGCCACCGGGTACTTCGTCGCCCAGGAGTTCGCCTACGTCGCCGCCGACCGGTCGCGGCTGAGCCAGGCCGCCGAGCGCGGCGACAAGGCCGCCGCACGGGCCGTGAAGGTCCTCGGCCGCCTGTCGTTCATGCTGTCGGGCGCGCAGCTCGGCATCACCATGACCACGCTGGTGGTCGGCTTCATCGCCAAACCCGCCCTGGCCGAGCTGATCGAGCCGCTGCTGCCGCTGGTGGGCGTGCCCGCCGGGGCCGTCGGCGCGATCGCCCTGGCGACCGGCTTCGTCCTGGCCACCCTCATCCAGATGCTGCTGGGTGAGCTGTTCCCCAAGAACCTCGCGCTGGCCCGCGCCGAGTCGCTGGCCCGCGCCCTGGCCTCCTCCACGCTCGTCTACCTGGCGGTGTTCGGCCCGCTGATCCGGCTGTTCGACAAGTCGGCCGAACGGCTGCTGCGGGCGGTCGGCGCCGAGCCGGTGCAGGAGCTGCACGGCGGCGCCACCCTGGAGGAGCTCGGCGACATCATCGGCCGCTCGCACAGCGCCGGGCACCTGCCCGCCGACCTGTCCGGGCTGCTGGAACGCGCCGTCACGTTCGGCGAGCGCACCGCCGACGAGGTGATGGTGCCGCGCACCCGCGTCCGGGCGCTGTCCGGCGACGCCCCCGTCGCCGACCTGGTCGAACTGATCCGCCGCACCGGGCACACCGCCTACCCCGTCTACGACGGGGAGGTCGACGACGTGATCGGCGTGGCGGGCGTGCGGGAGGTCGCCGACGACCGCCTCGACCCGGCCACCCCGGTCCGCCGGATCGCCCGGCCCGCCCTGCTGGTCCCCGGCAGCCAGCCGCTGTACGGGGTGATCGAGCGGATGCGCGAGACCGGCGAGGAGTTCGCCTGCGTCGTCGACGAGTACGGCGGCCTGGCCGGCATCCTCACCTTCGAGGACGTCGCCGAGGAGCTGGTCGGCGAGATCACCGACGAGACCGACGTGCACGAGAGCGCCCCCGCCGCCGCCCCCGACGGGTCGTGGCTGGTGGACGCGGGCATGCGGATCGACGAGGTCGTCCGGCTGACCGGGCTGGCGCTGCCCGAGGACGAGGTGTACGACACCCTCGGCGGGCTGGTCATGGCGCGGCTGCGCCGCCTGCCCTCGCCCGGCGACCGGGTCACCGTCGATCTCGACCCGGCCGGCCGCGCCGAGATCGAGGTGGTCAGCGTGGCCCGCCGCGTGGCCCGCCATGTGCGGCTGCGCGTCGTCGCCCCGGACGCGGCCCCCGACGCGGCCCCGGACATGGCGGCGGTGGAGTCCTGATGGATCCGCTGACCACCCTGCTGATCACCGTCTTGCTCCTGCTCGGCAACGGCTTCTTCGTCGCCGCGGAGTTCGCGCTGGTCGCCGCCAACCGCGGCCAGCTGGAACGCGCCGCCGCGCGCGGCAGCCGCCCGGCGGCCGCCGCCGTGGCCGGCACCCGGGAGCTGTCGCTGATGCTGGCGGGCGCCCAGTTCGGCATCACCATGTGCTCGCTGGGCCTGGCGATCGTCACCGAACCCACGTTCGAGCATCTGCTGGAGCCGCCGCTGCACGCGCTGGGCGTCCCCGACGCCGGCGCCAAGGCGGTCGCGTTCGCCACCGCCCTGGCCGTCGTGACGTTCCTGCACATGGTCGTCGGGGAGATGGCGCCCAAGTCGTGGGCGATCGCGCACCCCGAACGGTCGGCGGTGATCCTGGCCCTGCCGTTCCGGGCGTTCGCCAAGGTCTCCCGGCCGATCCTGTCGCTGCTGAACGCCACGACCAACGGGCTGCTGCGCGCGGCGCGCATCCCGCCGCGCGACGAGCTGGAGGAGCACACCGACCCGCAGTCCCTCAGCCACCTGGTCGGCGAGTCCCGCCGCCTGGGCCTGATCGGACGGCACGACCACGAGCTGCTGCGCCGGGCCATCTCGGCGCGGGAGGTCACCGTCGACCACCTGGTGGTCCCGGCCACCTCGGTCACCACGATCGCCGCCGACGCCACCGCGGCCGACGTCCGCCGCGTCGCGACCGCCAGCGGCCACAGCCGCCTGCTGGTCCGCGACGGCGACGGCGCCGTGGCCGGCATCGTGCACGTCCGCGCCGCCGTGACCAACCCCGACGGCACCCGCACCGCCGCCGACCTGGCCCATCCGGCCCCGGCGCTGGTGGCGGGCACGACCGTCCTGGACGCGGTCACCCAGATGCGCCGGGCCCGCGCCCAGCTGGCCGTGGTCAACTCCCCCGGCGGCGACTACATGGGCATCGTCACCCTGGACGACCTGCTGGCCGAACTCCTGGCCGCCAACCCGCACTGACCGGCGAGTCCCGACCGCGCCCGGCCCTGCCCCGGCGATCATGCTGGGGTAGGGTCGGGGCATGCGTTGACCCCTGCCCGGCGCCCGGGCACCACCGTCACCTCCTTCGTGCAGGCCACCACCCGAACCCGCGAAGGAGCATCTGCAACCGCCACGGCCACCGCCCTGCTGGACCGCCGCGGATGACCGCGCCGTCTACGCTTCGGCCCGCTCCTCCGACCGGCTGCCGCGCGGCATGGTGACGGCCATGATGCTGCTGGGCGTGACCAGCTCGATCCGGTGCCACCGCCCGCGCGGGACGATGGCGGCGGTCCCGGCCGCCAGGATGACCTCTTCCTCCTCCTGGCCCGGCCGCTCCGGACGCAGGCAGAGGCGGATCTTCCCGATGAGGCAGGACACGACCTCCTCCGCCTCGGGATGGACCTCCCAGTGGTCGGCGTGGACGTCGGCGTCGGTCTTGGCGTGGAAGGCCCGCAGCCGCCAGCCGCCCTGGTCCGCGTCCGCCGCTGTGCTGTCGGCGCTGATTCGGCCGCCCTGCTGGAGGCGGATGGAGCACGCGAGGAGATCGATCGGGGTGACCGCCATGCCGGAACGCCCTTCCTGCGCTGTCAGCAGAGCCGGGCACCGTTGCCCCGCCCTGGATCCACGCCAGCCATCCTCAAGCTTCCGGGCGCCGCGATCACCCGCCACCCGTCGCAAGTCCCCCCGGCATCGCGCACCACTCGGCGCCGCCCGTCATGCGGGATCCCCTTGGGCATCCCCCGAAGGCACGACGCGCGCCGCATGGCCCTACGACACGTACCGGTGGGGCCTCTCCGGCGCCCTCGGGTCGGCGCCGTGAACGTGCGCCCCCTGACGGGCACAAAAGATCTGCTCGCCGATGTGCGCGGGCGTCCGCCCCTCCAGCAGGCGTCCGGCGTACAAGGCCCACCAGCGCCGCGTGTAACAGCCGAACCACACCTGCACACCCGGGAAGTCGCGCTCCAGCACCGCGAGCTCCCTCCGCCACGTGGCAGCGTCCCCGAACGGCGCGGCCGTCATGACGAGCCCCCCAACGGCGCGTGCTGCTGGGCGAGCAGGGCGGCGAGTTCGTCGGCGCTCATCGCCCGCAGGTAGGGCACGGCTCCGGCTTCGCGTTCGGCGCTGGTGAGCTGCGCCCGGCGTGAGGCCCACCACGTGCCCGTGTCGCTCACCCACACCCACCAGTGCGGGAACCGCTTCTGCAGTCCGGCGACACTCCTTTCCGCGGCCGCATTGTCGCAGTGCGTCATGGCGTCCAGGGTCATACTGAGGAAGACCGCGGACTTTCAAAAGCCTTGAAAGCGAGGGCGAATGGCGGAGACCACCGGCGCCCGGATCGCCGCATTGCGCAAGCTGCGGGGCTTCAGTCAGCGCGGGCTGGCCGCACGCGCCCACGTGTCCTACAGCCTGCTGACCAAGGTCGAATCCGGGCACGCCCCGGCCACCCCCGCCCTCATCGGAGCGGTCGCGCGCGCACTCAAGATCGACGTGCCGCGCATCACCGGCCAGCCCTACCAGGAGCCGACCCGCCAGATGCAGCAGCTCCAGGCCGGTATCGAAACGCTGCGCCGCGTGCTGCTCACCCGCGACCTTCCGCCCGAGAACGCTCCGCCGCCCCGCCCCGTCGAGGCTCTTCGCGCCGACGTCGAGGAGACGTCACGGCTCACCCGGCAGGCGAGGTACGTCAAGCTCGGGCAGGTGCTGCCGTCGCTTCTGGAGGAGCTGTCCATAGCGGTCGCGGACGACGACCGTCCCGAGCTGCACGGGCTGCTCGCGGTCGCGTACGGCGGCGTGTCCGCGCTGGCCCACAAGATCGGCTATCTGGACCTGCGCAGCGTCGCGCTCGACCGCATCGAACGAGAGAGCCTGCTGAGCGGGGACCCGCTTCGGATCGCCCGCACGAAATGGTCGCGCGGAGCGTCACTTCTCGCGGTGTCCGCCTACGAGCAGGGCCTTCGGCTCATGGAGCAGACCCGGCGCGACCTCGGTGACACCCCCGAGCGCATGGAGCCCGCAGCGGTCTCGGTGTACGGGAGCCTGCACCTGCGGTCGTCCGTGCTGGCGGCGCGCGCCGGGAACGGCGACCTGGCAGACGAACACCTCCGGGAGGCGGCACGGGCCGCGGAACTGCTCCCCAGCCCGGCGCCGAACCACTACGGGATGGAGTTCGGGCCGTCCAATGTCGCCGTTCACGCAGTGTCCGCAGCCGTCGAGCTGGAGAACGGGCCCCTGGCGGTCGAGCGGTCCCTCCCGCTGTACGAGCGCTTCCCGGCCGACCTGCCGCCCGAGCGGGCCGGCCGGCACTGGATCGACGTTGCGCGCGGCTGGTACTTCTACGGCGACCGGCACCGCGCCTTCGAGGCGTTGCGGCGGGCCCGGCGGGTCTCACCGCAGCAGGCACGGCTCCATCCCATGGTGCGGGAGCTGGTGCAGACGATCGCGGCGGCCGAGCCGCGCTCGAACGAGGGCCTGCGCGCCTTCGCCTCCTGGCTCGGCCTGGCCTGACCCCCCGAGGCCCCCATGCAGCCCGCCTACCTGCGGATCGCCGATGATCTGCGGCACCGGACCGTCGCCGGTAGGCCGGCGCCGGGCGCCAGGATTCCCGCGTCATCGGCCATGAGATCGGCAGGGCGAACGAGGTGATCACAGCGCGGGCGATCACCGCGGCCGAGGCCGAGGAGCTGGACGAGCCGGTCGGCTCCATCGTGATGGTGATCCAGCGGACGTACTCGACCGCCGAGCGGCCCGTGGAGACGGCCGACACCATCGTCCCGGTCGACCGCTACGAGCTTTCGTACGTCATCCCCGTCGGGTAAGGCGCGCGAGGCACGTGGCGGCGCAGGGGGAATGACGCGCGACGGGGTTTCTAGCGAGGGTCAGGCGAGGGCCTCGGCGATCGCCGTGCGGTCCTGGTACTCGCGCCAGTGCACGATGCGTCCGTCTCAAGCCCGCAGGACCAGCGCGAACGCGGCCTGCGCCCATATGCCGGCGCCCGGAAGGGCAGCCACCATCTGGTACTCGACGACGATCACCTCCGGGTCGGCGGTCTCGTGGATCACCACGTCCCGGAATTTTTCGACTTCGAGGGGAAGGGCCTCGCGGCCGGCCCGAGTCATGGCCAGGACCTTGTCGCGGCCCTCGGCCCTGCGGTGCCCGGCGGGGGCGAACGGCTGCTCCACGACGACGTTCTCGGCCGGCATCTCCTCGTCCAGGCCGGCCTCACCGGCGAGGACCTTGCGCTGGAAGCGGGCGAACAGGTCCCGCGGGGTCGGCATGGACATGGGCGGTCCCTTCGACGGCACCTAATATGAGTGGCCGCTCAGGAAAAGGTGAGTTTCCACTCATCTTGTCACCGAGCGGATGAATCGACCGGGCGCCCGCCATCGGCCTGGGACGGGCGTCGCCCGCGCGGATGTCGCCATCAGGACCGTCTTCGGCCAGGCGCGATGTCCTCGCCGCGATCATCGAGAAGCCGCGGGGGACGCCCCAGCGGCAAGGCGCGACGCCGCGAACGCTCCGCAAGGCTTGCGGGCCCACCGGCCGAAGCGGGCGCCCCATCGAGCCGAGCAGGTCATGGCGTCCGCTCGCACTTCCGGCACGCTGCCGCACGTCGGCGCCGTCCGCCTCGACGAGGTCATGGCCGTGTCACCGGGACCGTCCGCCGCGCCTCGGCCGCCCCTGCTCTCGGACACCTCCGCGCCCGCCGGACACCCGGTGGTGCCGCGCATCGGCGCCGAGTAGGAGTCCCGCGACTGGGCACACCCCCATCACACGAGGTGAGAGGCAGGATTTCCGCCGGGCCGCGGGCGAGGCCCGGCATTGGGGGCCCGGCGCAGCACATGCGTCGTCGGCGGCGGCGCGGGGAGCGGAGAGGCCGCGGTGATCCTCGCGCGCCCGGACCCCGGATGTGCGGCGGGCGCCGTCACGTCGCGCGGCGGATACGACGACAGGACGAGATCATGAACTACCCGTTGCTCAACGCGTTCCTGACCATGCTGTGGCTGTTCCTGCTGGCCCTGTGGTTCCTGCTGCTGTTCCGGGTCATCACCGACGTGTTCCGCGACGACTCGCTGAACGGCTGGGCCAAGGCCGGATGGACGATCTTCGTTATCGTCCTGCCGGTCGTCGGCGTGCTGGCGTATCTGGTCGTCCGGGGCCGGGGAATGGGCGATCGGGAGGTCGCCGCGGTGCGTGCGCGCGAGGCCCGGTTCCAGGCGGCCGTGGCGGGACGCGTCAGGAGCCAGGCCGAGGAACTGGACCGGCTCGCCGCGCTCAAGGACCACGGCGATCTCACGGCGGAGGAGTACCAGCGCGCCAAGGCCAAGGTCCTGACCGGCTGAACCGCGGCCGGGCCGTCAGGGGTGCAGGGCCAGGCGGGCGGCGAAGGCCAGGAAGGCCGTTCCGGCCACGCGGTCCAGGGCCCGGCGCAGGGAGCGGCGGCGGAGCCGGTGCCCCAGGCGGTCGGCCAGGACGGCGATCGCCGCGCACCACAGCAGGCCCTCGGCGACGTGGACGCCCGTCAGCAGCAGGCTCCACCCGGCGACGGGTGCGTCGTGCGGGACGAACTGCGGCAGCAGCGACACGTAGAAGACGCCCACCTTCGGGTTGAGGGCGTTGGTCAGCAGGCCGCGCAGGAAGTGCCGACCGCCGGGCGGCGGGGCGGCGTCGTCGGCGTCGGTGCGCTGGAGCAGGAGGCGGACGCCCAGGTAGAGCAGGTAGCAGGCGCCCGCCCAGCGCACCGCCGTGTAGAGGGTCTGCGACGCGGCGAGGACGGCGGACAGGCCCAGGCCGGCCGCGGCGCCCCACCACAGGCAGCCGGCCTGGATGCCGAGGGCGGCCAGCAGGGCGGGGCGGCGGCCGTGGGCCACGGCGGTGCGCAGGACGAGCAGGGAGTCGGGGCCCGGCATGAGCGTCAGCAGGGCCGCGACGCCGGCGAAGGTCAGGACGGTCATTCGACGGTGACGCTCTTGGCGAGGTTGCGGGGCTTGTCGACGTCGTGGCCCAGGGCGACGGCCGCGTGGTAGGCCAGCACCTGCAGCGGGATCGTCAGCAGGATCGGGTCGAGTTCGGGTTCGTTCTTGGGCACGACCAAGGAGTCGTCGCCCAGGTCCCGGTGGCCGACCGTGACGACGCGGCCCTTGCGGGCGCGGATCTCGCCGAGGGTGGACAGGTTCTTGTCGCGCAGCTCGTCGTCCGGGACGACCGCGACGGTCGGCAGCTCGGGGCTGACCAGCGCCAGCGGCCCGTGCTTGAGCTCGCTGGCCGGGTACGCCTCGGCGTGGACGTAGGAGACCTCCTTGAGCTTCTGCGCGCCCTCGCGGGCGACGGGCCAGCCGCGGACGCGTCCGATGAACAGCATGCTGCGGTAGGTCGCCAGGTCGGCGGCGAGGGCGGCGATCCGGTCCTCCTGGGCGAGGATCTCGGTGATCTGGCCGGGCAGCGCGCGCAGCCCGGCGGCGATGCGGCGGCCGTCGGCGGGCGACAGGTCGCGGATGCGTCCCAGGTGCAGGGCGAGCAGGGCGAACACCACGGCGGTGGAGGTGTAGGCCTTGGTGGACGCGACCGCGATCTCCGGGCCGGCGTGCAGGTAGACGCCGCCGTCGCACTCGCGGGCGATGGCGCTGCCGACCGCGTTGACCACGCCGAGCACCCGTCCGCCCTTGCGCCGCAGCTCCTGGACGGCCACCAGCGTGTCGTAGGTCTCGCCGGACTGGCTGACGGCGATGTACAGCGTGTCCGGCTCGACGACCGGGTTGCGGTAGCGGAACTCCGAGGCCGGTTCGGCGTCGGCCGGGATGCGGGCCAGCTCCTCGATCAGCTGGGCGCCCACCTGCCCGGCGTAGTACGCCGAGCCGCAGCCGAGGATCTTGACGCGGCGCACGGCGCGCGCCTCGCGCGGGTCGAGGTTGAGGCCGCCGAGGTGCGCGGTGTGGAAGCGGTCGTCGAGCCGTCCGCCGAGCGCGCGTTCGACGGCGGCGGGCTGCTCGTGGATCTCCTTGCGCATGAAGTGCGTGTAGCCCTCGGCGTCGTAGGCCGCCTCGTCGGTCTCGATGACGGACGGCTTCTTGCTGGTCGTGCGGGCGTCGAGGGTGGAGGTGCGGAAGCCGTCGGCGCGGACGGTGGCCAGTTCGCCGTCGTCGAGGTGGACGACCTGGCGGGTGTAGCGGACGAGCGCCGCCACGTCGGAGGCGGCGAACATCTCCTTCTCGCCGATGCCGAGCACGACCGGGCTGCCGTTGCGGGCGACGACGAGCACGTCCGGGTGGCGGGTGTCCAGGACCGCGATCCCGTACGTGCCCACGACCTGCGACAGCGCCTCCCGCACGGCGTCCTCCGGCTCGTCCGCGCCGGACCGGGCGATCAGGTGGGCCAGCACCTCGCTGTCGGTCTGCGAGGCCAGGACGACCCCGTCGGCCTCCAGCTTGGCGCGCAGCTCGTCGGCGTTCTCGATGATCCCGTTGTGCACGACCGCGATCGGCCCGGACACGTGCGGGTGCGCGTTGACGTCGCTGGGCTCGCCGTGGGTGGCCCAGCGGGTGTGGCCGATGCCGGTGCGTCCCTTGAAGCGGGCGGGCAGCCCGGCGGCCAGTTCGGCGACCCGCCCCTTGGCCTTGCGGACCTTGAGTTCACCGGAGCGGGCGATGACGGCCAGGCCCGCCGAGTCGTACCCGCGGTACTCCAGGCGCGTGAGTCCCTCGGTCAGGACGGGGACGGCGTCCCGGGGACCGACGTAGGCAACGATTCCGCACACAATGTCTCCATTTGAGGCGTTTTATCCGTAGACGATGCGACGCAGCTGGCGCAGCGAGAGTTCGGGCGGCGCCACCCGCCGGGACGGCAGCTCGGCCGCGATGCGCTCGAAGATCTGGTCGTTGGTCAGCCCGCGCGCCCGCAGCTCGCCGTGCCTGCGCCGGACGAACTCCTCCACCGGCTCGCCGAAGTACGCCAGCACGTCGGCGATGACGCGGGCGGCCTCGCCGGGCCGGAGCGGGCTGGTGCGGCACAGATGGGCGACGAGCTCGTCATGGGGGTGGGCGGCCATGACCAACAATCCTGCCGACCGCACCCGATCAACGCCAATATCCCTGCCCGATATCGGGCAGGCATCGCCGCAAAGCAGCCCCCGAAAGGCCGGTTTCGGTCGCGTTCCGCTGCAGGAGGCCACGCGGCCGCTGACGGCGGGCACGAGCGGGTCTCGTCGGTGACGTGGGACCTGCTCGTCGGGGCCGCCCGTCCCGCAGACGACCACGACCGGACCGCCTTCTCCGGACGGCATCCCGATTCGCGCGGCTCGTGCATCTGCGAGCGATGTGCCGCTGCCTGACCTGCGTTGTTGTCGAGATGCTGCAATCCGGTCCGTGAGTCATGGTGAGGGGTATGAGCGGTCATCACCATCACGGACACCGGCGTGGGCTGCGGGCGCGCGTCACCCATGTGCTGCGGCCGCATTCGCACGAGGCGCACGACAAGGTGGATTCCGCGCTGGAGTCGAGTGCCGAGGGGATGCGGGCGCTGTGGATTTCCGTGGCGGGGCTCGGGCTGACGACGGTGCTGCAAGCGCTCGTGGTCGCGGTGTCGGGGTCGGTCGCGTTGCTGGGGGACACGTTGCACAACGCGGCGGACGCGTTGACCGCCGTCCCGCTGGCCGTGGCGTTCCTGGCGGGCAGGCGTCCCCCTACGCGCCGCTACACCTACGGCTATGGCCGCGCCGAAGACCTCGCCGGAATCGTCATCGTGGTGGCGATCGCCGCGTCCGCCATCGGGGCCGGGTACGCGGCGGTCCAACGGCTCGCCCATCCGCAGCCGGTGTCGCACCTCGGGGCGGTGGCGCTGGCCGGGCTCGTGGGGTTCGTCGGTAACGAACTCGTCGCCCGCTACCGCATCCGCGTGGGGCGGCGCATAGGCTCGGCCGCGCTCGTAGCGGACGGCCTGCACGCGCGCACGGACGGGTTCACGTCCCTGGCCGTGCTCTTGGGCGCGGGCGGGGTGTCCCTGGGCTGGGCGTGGGCGGACCCCGTCATCGGCCTCGTCATCACCGCGGCCATCCTCCTGGTACTGCGGCAGGCCGCCCGCGAGATCTGGCGCAGGCTCATGGACGCGATCGACCCGGCTCTTGTGGAACGGGCCGAAACCGTCCTGGCGGACACCCCGGGTGTGCTGGGCGTCGGCCAGGTGCGGCTGCGCTGGGTGGGGCACCGGCTGCGCGCCGAATGCGACGTCGTCGTCGATCCGGGGCTCGACGTGGTCGCGGCGCACAAGATAGCCGTGGACGCCGAGCACGGCCTGATGCACGCGCTGCCCCGGCTGGCGGGCGCCGCCGTCCACACCGACCCGCAGCCACGTGACGGAATCGACCACCATGCCGCCCTGACGGGGCATCGTTGATCGGGAACGTATGAGACGTTAGTCCGGAGACGGACGGGAGACATACGGGCGCGAGCCGAATCGGGGAACAGCGGGATGGCGGCGGTGGAGCAGTCAGGACAGGGCAGCGGAACCAACGACGGCACTCCGCAGGCCGAGCTGCATGCGGCCGTCGAGGAGACCTACGGGCCGCTCACCGAGACGTACGAGCAGCCGGAGGACACGGGCGGCCGCCCGGCCTACGCCGACGCGCTGCGCGCCTTCCGTGAACGACGCGTCGCCGGCGACTGGGACGAGCTGGCGCGCCTGCTGGTCGACCCGGCGTCGCTCGGCACGTCCGGCGTCAGGCTGATCGAGGCGGCGCAGGGCTCCGCCGACGCCGCGCGGGAGATCATCGCCCCCCTGCTCGCCCAGGGCGAACGCGTCCTCCTGCTGGCGCCCACCGCCGACGAGGTCGAGCAGATCACCGGCGGCTACGCCGACGACCAGGGCACCTTCGTCGTCCGGCTCGACCCGGCCGCCGAGCCGGAGCCGCGGGGATCGGAGGGGACGCTCCCGCTGACGCCCGCCCCCGAGAAGAGGCAAGCCGGCGGCACCGGCACCGCGCCCCTGCCCGCCGTGGCCGACGCGCCGTCCGGCGAACCTCCGGCGGCCGAGCGCACGGCCACCATCCGCCCGGTCGGCGAGGCGTGGCGGCAGGCGTGGCAGACCGAGATCCGCTTCCTGCGGCGCGGCCTGGTGTGGCTGGAGCAGTGGCCGCGGGACGCCGCCGCCCTCGATGCCCTGCGCACCGAGGACCGGCGCCGCCGCGCCGAACTCGACGCCCGGCGCACCGACCTGCGCACCCGCATCGACGAGCTGCGGACCGCCGTCGGCGCGGCCGAGCAGGCCGTCGCGGAGGCCGGCCGCGAGGACGAACGGCTCGCCGCGGAAATCGACCGCGTCTCCGGCGAGCTGGTGGAGCCGCGCGCCGAGGCGCAGCGTCTGCAGGCCGCGGCGGACGCGGCGGCGGCCGCCGCCGACCGCCTCTCCCAGGCCGCCGACGCCGCGCAGGCCCACTGCGCCCAGATCGACGCCCAGCTGGCCCACGCGCGCACCGAACTGCAGGCCGCCCGCGAGCAGGAGACCACCCTCGCGGAACAGCTGGAGAAGGCGCATCAGGAGCTGCCCACCGCCGGCGCCGAGGCCGAACGGCTCCAGGCCGCCTCCGCCGACGCCGCCGCCGAGGCCCACGCCGCCTACTACCGGGCCGTCTCCGCCGAGTCGGCGCTGTCGGCGCGGCGCCGCACCCTGACCCTCGGCCAGCGCCTGCACGTCGCCGCCCCGCCGCCCGACCTGCGCGACCTGCGCGCCGAGGCCAAGGCCCGCAAGCGCGAGGCCGACGAGGCCGCCGTGCGCGCCGCCGAGGCCAAGCAGGCCGCCGAGCGGGCGGAGCTGCGCCGCTCGGGGCTGATCCGGTTCGTCAACGAGGGCGGCGCCGGGCTGACCGCCGCCCGGCAGGCCCAGCAGAGCCTGGACGCCGAGATCATCCGGCTGACGGCCGAACGCGAAAGCGCCGCCGGCGACTACCGGGAACGCGCCCGCGAGGCGGCCGAGGCCGTCGACCGGGCCACCCAGGCGTCCGCCGCGGCCCGGCACGCGCACCAGGCCGTCCGCCTGATCGAGGAGCGCCTCGCGGCCGCCCGCACCGCCCGCCAGGAGGCGCAGGCCGCGGGCGAACGCAGCCGCGCCCTGGCGGCGACCGCGGCGCAGCGCCTGGCGGACGCCGAAGCCGAGCTGGCCGACCTGGAATCGTCCGCCGAGCAGGAGCAGGCCGCCCGCGCCGCCGAACTGGCGTCCGCCGAGGAGACCGCCCGACGCACCCGCGAGCACGTCCAGGACTTCTGCGGCACCGACCCCGCCGACGCCGACGCCGGCCAGTTGGCGACCCACCAGCGGCGCGCCATGGAACGGATCGAGCAGCTCACCGGCTACCTGGAGGCGGGCGACCACGCCGCCTCGGGCGAGACGGCCGACATCCTCCTGCGCACCGCGGACGTGGTCTGCGCCGTCCCGCTCGCCGCCGCTGCCGCCCTCCCCCCGTCCGCCGAGTACGACACCCTGATCGTGACGGGCGCCGAAGCCGTCACCGACGCCCAGTTCCTGGTAGGCGCCGTCCGCACCCGCAACTGGATCCTTCTGGGCGACCCCACCCGCCCCCCGGAGGACACGGACGAGCCCGCCCTGCCCGGCACCCCCTTCACCCGCTGCGCGGCACAAGCCCCCCACCTGCTCCAGCGCCACACCACCGAGGCCCCGGCCCCCAGTGCCCCAGCGGAGCCCGCTTCCGCCGACGCCCCTGCCGAGCCCGACCCCGCCCACGAGACCGAGGCCGCCGAACAGCCGGCCGCTCCCGCCGACGCGACCAGACCGCTCCCCGCTTCCAGCACCAGCGAGGGCGAGCCCGCGCACGACACCGGGGCCACCGCCAAAGAGGAGCCCACGCCCGCAGAGGCCACCGTGGCCATGCCCACCCCGGTGGACGACCTCCCGTCCGACACCAGTCCCGCGTCCACTCACACGCCCGAGCCGGACCCCACCGACGAGGCAGCCGCACCCGACTCACCCCCTGCCTCCGAACAGGCGCCCACCACCGAGGCCGCCCCCGCCGACGCCACCACGCCTCTGCCCACCCCCACCGGGACACCCGACGCCGTGGCCCCCAGCGCCGAGCCGGCTTCCGCAGGCACGACCACGGCTGCCCCCGCCTCGGCGCCCAGCGCCACCTTCGCTGAGGACACGCCCGCCGACGCCCCTACCGAGCAGCCAGCCTCCCCCGAAGAGGCGACCAGGCCCCTCCCCGCCTCCAGCGCCGGCCTGGTCGAGCCCGCGCACGACACCGAGGCCGCCGCTGAGGAGGAGGAACCCGCCGCCGAAGAGGAGTCCACGCCCGCGAAGGCGACCGTGGCCATTCCCGCCCTGGCCGAGGGCCTCCCGTCCGACACCGCCTCCGCGCCCGCTCACACCCCTGAGGCGGAACCCGCAGACGGGGCAGCCGCACCCGACCGGGCCACCGACGAGGTCGAACCGGTGTATCCCACTGCGGCAGATGTCACCATGCCGGACGCCCCCGCCCCCTACACCACGACCGAAGGCACACCCCCACCCACGCAAACCACCGACACCCCCGAACCTCCCAGCCCAGCGGACACCACCGCACCCGTCACGCCAGAACCCGCGTATCCCACTGCGGCTGACGTCACCATGCCGGACATCCCCGCCCCCCAAGCCGCTACCGGAACCGAACCCGCACAACCCCTTGCTGCTGACGTCACCTTGCCGGACGCGCCCGCCCCCCGCGTCGCGCCCGAAGGCACGCCCCCACCCGCACGAACCACCGACGAACCCGAACCTTCCAGCGCAGCAGACGCCACGGCGCCTGTGGTCGCCCCCGCTCCCGCCGCCGAGACCATCAACGAGCAGGCAGCCGACGCGCGTCCGGCCGGAGAAACTCGTCCACTGGACGAGCCCGAAGCAGTCGCCGACCACCAGGGTGAGCAGCCAGCCAAGCGCAATCCACAGAAATGAGGTGACCTCCGGCCGGGTGCGGGGGAAGAGCACAGCCGGCCGGAGGGGCTTCGGCGCTTCGTCACCGCAACCGTGACCGCACGGCGTCCGTGTACCTCATCAGGCGGCCCCGCGCGATCAATATGTCCCGCGACAACGGCCGGTGACTCCGGCAACGGCTCTCCACACGGCCACCGACCATCGTGATCTCGACAGTGCCGTCTCGGATGCAGTGCGCCCGAGTTCATGGCGTGATGGACGACGGCGTTCTGCGTCGGCAGATCAACGCTGAGCGATGCCGACGACTATTGGAGCCAGGTGGCCGCACTTCCAGCAACGCAGAAGACCTCACGCAGGCAACGGCTGCGCTCCACCGCGGCGGGCGACACCGGCATCTGACCGGACCGCTGTTCCGGATCATCGTCATCGCGCTGATCCAGATCGCCGTGCTGCTGACCGTGCCGGCCGCGGTCACCGGCGCACCGGCCGACCTGGCCCTGCTGCCGGCGGCCGTTCTGGTCACCATGACCATGATGATCGGGCTGGGGTCGGCCACGGCCGGACCGGCCAACTCCCCGGAGCAGGCCCAGGTGACCACTCCGCCCGTCGGCCTCGGCACCATCGCCGTGACCAAGTGATCACCGGCACCGAGGAGCTCACCCTGCTCAAGCGGCTGCTTCCCGGCGGAGGGGTCAGCCTTCCCTCTTCTCGAAGGTCGCCTCGCCGACGCCCCACAGGAACAGGCCGCCGAGGGGGCACTCGGGAAAGTCGGCCCGCAGCACCCGGACGAGGAACTCCATCATGCCGCAGTCGTAGCGGCTCCACAGCGAGCCGTTCCTCTTGTAGACCAGGACGGGCCACTGGGCCGGATCCTCGTCCGAGGCATCCCAGCACAGCAGGTCGGCGGTGGCGTCGACACCCCAGTTGATGAGCACCGGAGAGGTGCCTTCCAGGTCGGGCGACTTGTCCTCGTCTCCCAGTCGGCCTCGGCGTTCGCGGTCTCGATCACCATTCCGTCCCGCTGCGCCTCGGACGGCGGGACCCTGGGTTCAGGTCTGTTGACCGACAGGTAGTTCCGCACCGTACCGGCGCCGTAGATTTCCATGAAGCGCCGGTAGTCAGGCGGAAACGGCCTGCCCCAGGATGCGGTCACGGCGTCCCAGTCGACCCTCGTACCGCCGTCCGGCGGCGGCATGAGCCGTCGCAGGGCGTCCAGGCCGGCTGATTCGTTCATCGGCAACCTCGCCTCCTCGGTCCGTGTCACGGTAGGCGAAACACCGAGCGGCGGGCGCGGTGCCCAAGCCCCGGCACGCTAGGGGAGGCCATCGCAGGATGCTCGTCCGTTCCTCGAAGTTCTGATGGACGGTGCCGCTGTCGATGGAGACCGACTCGTCACGCTCGGCCTCGGCAGTTCGAGGAGATCAAGCGCTTCGCAGGACCAAAGACACCGTCGATGCGCGTCGGCGTCGCCGCATCGAGCAGGTGCAACCGGGCGGGTCCCTCCGGCACGGCCTCCCCGAAGAGGGGATACCGCCGTCGGCGGTGAACTGGAGCCAGCCGCACTGCGCCCGGTCGAAGTCCGAGGCTCCGCATCTTGCTCCCCGTCCCGATCCGCCCCGGCACCCGACAGCCGGGCCCACCCTGCGAATACGCCGAAGGGCCCACGCCGCCGGGCGACACCGCCGAGTTCAGATCAGTCGTCGGCGCCGATGAAGAGGTTGAGGAGCCAGCCGACGACGCCGACGATGATGGCGCCCCAGAAGGCCGCCCAGAACCCGGCGACGTGGAAGGGCAGGTCGATCTCGGTGGCGATCTTGCTGGTGAGCAGGAGCAGCAGGGCGTTCACCACGAGCCCGATGAGCCCGAGCGTGAGCACGTAGAACGCGCATCCGAGGGTCTTGATGATCGGCTTGATGATGGCGTTGACCAGGCCGAAGATGACCGCGACGGCGACCAGCACGAGGGCTCGGCGCCCGGTGTCGTCTCCGGTGACGGTGATGCCGTCCAGCAACAGCGTCGCCACGGCCAGCGCCACCGCGGTGATCCCGGTTTTGATGAGCATCGACACGCCATCCATCCTGCGCGAGCGACGTGGACGGCGTCATCCCTCCGTGCGGCGATCCGCCGGACGGCCGCGTCACCGCCGGGGACGATGCGCGGCTCGTCCGGCCGGAGCGGTCACTCGGCGCGGTCGAAGAACGGGGACGCCGCGGTGACCTGAGAACGCGCGGCGGAGCCAAGCCCCGGAGCCGGGGCCTGAGCGGACGCGGCCGGGGAGGCGGGGGCGGAGTCCTGGCGGGCGGCGGAGGCGGCGGCGCCGCTGCGGATGCGGGCCAGTTCGCGTTCGAGCCGCCGCTTCTCCATCTCCAGGGTGGTGAGCGACTCCTCGCGCTCCTCGCGCAGGGCGCGCACCTCACGGCGCGTCCGGATCGTCCGGGCGGTGCCCATGCACGTGAGCACCATCCCGATGATCAGCACCACCGCGAACAGGGCGCCGGCGAAGAACACATGCCACTGGCTGTGCACACCGGGGACGGCGGTGCCGAAGACGGTCAGGGCGGTGTCACCGGGGTTGTCCAGCACGACGCCGACGCCGACGGCGGCGGCCACGGCGATCAGCAGGACTCCGAGGAAGGTCATGGCTCTCCTCTCCTACGGCCACAGAGCCGAGCGGGGGCTCTCACCCTGCCAGACACCGCCGAAAACTTGTGCGTTCTGTCCGCAAATGAGAGGAGATGACCACACCGGGTGACGAATGGACCTCATTCCATTCCGACTCTGTCCCACCTCGGGAGGCCACCACGCCGGACCGCCGCCCGCCGAAAGGCGACCAGCGCGCGACCGATCCGAAGACCAGCAATCCGCGCCGACACCCACAACCGCCGCCCACGATCGGGGATGGCAACCGCCTTATACCAGGTCGGCGCCATGTCGAAGCGGGCTCGGACACAACAACCGCCCACCCACGACGACCACAGCCACCGACACATCGAAAAGGCAACCAGCACCCAACCGACCCAGACACCAGGGGCCCGCGTACCGCCTACCGCCGCTCAGGGTCGGGGATGGCGACCGCGGTGTACCAGGTCTGCGGCGTCGGCGGCGTGTCAAAGCGGGCGTTGGGCAGGTACAGCCGCCCGCCGAAGGCGGCCACGGTCGCCGGGACGTCGAACCGGCGGTCGCTCACCCGCCGCACGACGCGGCCCTCGGTCCCCGACGCGTTCAGCCGCAGGACGGCCACCGCGTTGAGCCGGTTCTGCACCGCGAACAGCGTGCGGCCGCGCAGCAGCAGGCCGTCGCCCTCGCGCAGCGACTCGCCGTGCAGGTCCACCCGGCGGGTCGCGCCGGACCAGTCGACGCGGAACAGTCCGCCGGTGTTCGACTGCACGACGAGCAGCCCCCGGCCGTCCGGAGTCGGTGTCACGCCGTTGGCGTTGAACCCCTCGCCGTACACCAGGTCGCCGGTGAGCGGGATCCGCTCCGCAGCGGCGGGCAGCCGCCCGTCACGCAGCGGCAGCTTGTAGAGCACCGGGTTGGTGGAGTCGGTGATCCAGGCCGCGCCGTGGGTGAGGACGATGTCGTTGACGAACGCCTCCCCGTCGGCCAGCCGGTAGGAGGCCAGGACCCGGCCCGTGCGGACGTCGATGACCCTCGCGTCACCGCCCGTGCCGCCCGCGACCCACAGCCGCCCCTGCGAGTCCAGCTTCATCCCGAGGGACGGCGTGCCCGGCCCGCGGGTGAGGATGCCGCCGCGTCCGGTGCGCAGGTCGACGCGGTAGATGGAGCCGTCGGCCATGGAACTGATGTAGGCGTACGGCCCCGGTCCGGTCTCGATGCCCTCGGGGCGGAACCCGTCCGGGAGCCGGATCGTGGTCGGGAACGCCGCCGTCCCGGAAGGGCGGCCGGCGGCAGCGTGGTCGGTGGACGCGTGGGCCGGCGCGCTCGCCGCGGCGACCAGCCCGAAAACGAGTGCGGCGGGCACTTTCCAACGTCGCATGATGTGCTCCTTGTCTTCTCAGGCCCCGGCGGGCGGGGTGAAGGCGTCGGCGTGGTCGCGGATGAAGTCGGCGATGTCGCGCGGGGGGCGGCCGAGCAGGTCGGCGACCGTGTCGGTGGTGATGTCGCCCCAGCCGGAGGCGTACGCCTGCGCGTACTCCTCCAACATGTCGGCGATCCATTCCGGGACGCCGTGGCCGAGCAGGGTCTTGCGCTTGGCGTCGTCGCTGACCGGCAGGTACCTGACGGGCCTGCCGAGTACGCGGCTCAACTGGTCGGCGACCTCGGTGAACGTCCGCGAGCGCGGGCCGGTGAGGGTGTAGGTGCGGCCGTGGTGGCGGTCGGGGTCGTCCAGGAGCACGCGGGCGGCGCACTCGGCGATGTCGCGTGCGTCGATCATGCCGATCCGCGCCGACGCCATGTTCAGCGAGAACGTCCCGGTGGCACGGATGTCGGCCGCCTCGTTCAGCAGGTTCTGCATGAACCAGTGGGGGCGCAGGATCGTCCAGCGCATGCCGCACCGTTCGGTCTCCCGGTCGGACAGCGCGTGCAGCCTGCCGCTGCGGTTCGGCGCGTGGTGCGCCGCGCCGACGACGGACAGCCGCACGACGCGTTCCACCCCGGCCCGGCGCGCGGCCCACATGGCGTTCATGTTGTTCTCCGGTGCGCGCGGGCCGTTCGGGGTGAGCAGCCACACGTCGTGCACCCCCTCGAAGGCGGGCGGCAGCGTCCGGGGGGTGTCGAGGTCGCCGGTGACGACCTCGACACCCCGCCCGCGCAGGCCGCCGGCCCTGGACGCGTCGCGCACGAGGGCCCGCAGGTGCACGTCGGCCCCCTGCAACACGTCGAGCAGCGCGGTGGAGACGGTTCCGGTGGCCCCAGTGATCAGCACGATGCGCGGCACGGTCACTTCCTTCCAGCGGTGACGTGAACAGAGAAGGTGTCAATGGACGAGCGCCGCAGGATCACCGCGGCCTCCCGTAGTGCGCCGGAGACGGTTGCGGTAGCTCCGGCGCTCAGCACGGTTCGCGGCACGGTCACTTCACCTCGGTGGCGGCGGGGGCGCGGACGGTGTCAGCCGAGGGCTGCCCGGCGTCCCGGTTGACGGTGAGGCGCTCCAACCCCAGAAGCACGACGGTCCCGGCGGAGAGGGCGGCGCCCAGGACGCATACGCCGGACCAGCCGCCGTGCGCCCAGGCCACCGAGGTCAGCGCGGACCCCGCCGCACCGCCGACGAAGAAGGTGGTCATGAAGGCGGAGTTGATGCGGTTGCGGGCCTCGGGCCGGAGCGCGTAGATGACGTTCTGGCTGCTGTTGAGCACCGCCTGGTGCGCCAGGTCCAGCACGACCACGCCGGCGATCAGCAGGACCAGGGAGTGCGCCCCGGCGAAGGCGGCCGCCCACGACGCCGTCAGCAGCACCGTCCCGGCGGCGGCCACGCGCTGCACGTGCCCGCGGTCGGCCAGCCGCCCCGCCACCGTGGCGGTCAGCGCGCCCACGACGCCGAGCAGGCCGAACGCGCCGATGGCCGACTCCGACCAGCCGTACGGCGGCCGCGCCAGCAGGAAAGTCAGCGCCGTCCACAGCACGCTGAACGACGCCAGGCTCAGCGCCGCGATGGCCGCCCGCCACCGCAGCAGCGGCTCGTACCGGAACATCGCCACCGTCGAGCGCAGCAGCCCCGAGTAGGACATGCGGCCGCCGCCCCCGCCGAGCCGGGGCAGGAACGCGCGCAGCAGCACGGCCATCAGCGCCATCAGCGCCGCGTTCACCCAGTAGACCGTCCGCCAGCCGCCCAGCTCGGACAGCGCTCCGGACGCGGTGCGCGCCAGCAGCAGGCCGAGCATCAGCCCGGTCATCACCGTGCCGACCACCCGGCCGCGCTCGGCCGGGGCCGCCAGCGCCGCCGCGAACGGCACGACGACCTGGGCGCCCACCGAGGTCAGCGCGGTGAGGGCGGTGCCGATCAAAAGCGCCGTGCCGTTGACGGCGGTCGCCGACACCAGCAGGAACACCGCGGTCGCCGCGTACAGCGACACCGCCAGCCGGCGCCGGTCCACCAGGTCGCCGAGCGGCACCAGCAGGATCAGGCCCAGCGCGTATCCGCACTGCGCGGCGGTCACTATCAGCGCCGACTGCGCTGTGCCGGTCCCCAGTTCGCGGCTGATCAGGTCGAGCAGCGGCTGGGCGAAGTAGTTGCCAGCGACCGCCAGTCCGGTCGCCGCCGACATGAGCAGAAGCAGCCCGCGGGGCATGCCGCCGGCCGCGTGAGGTCTCGTCGCCGTCATGCTCCCCAGCCTCACGGACAGACGATCAATGAGTCCAACACATGTTTGTCATGGCATCGATCGTGAATCACGATTGGTCTATGGAGCTGCAGCAGATGCGCTACGTCGTGGCGGTCGCCGAGACGAGCAACTTCACCCGGGCCGCCGAGCAGTGCCGGGTCGTCCAGTCCGCGCTGAGCCACCAGATCGCCCGGCTGGAACGCGAGCTGGGCGCCAAGCTGTTCGACCGCACCAGCCGCCGCGTCCGGCTGACCCCCGCGGGCGAGGCGTTCCTGCCCGCCGCCCGGCAGGCCCTGGACGCCGCCGAACGCGCCCGCGCCGAGGTGGCGGCCGCCGCGGGCGAGATCCGCGGACGGCTGGCCATCGGCGCCATCCCCACCGTCACGGCGATCGACCTGCCCACCGTGCTGAAGGACTTCCACCTGCGGCACCGGCAGGTGCGCATCACCCTCCGCTCGGGCGCGAGCGAGGAGCTGGTCGAGCAGGTGCGGCAGGGCGGCCTGGACATCGGGTTCCTGGGGCTGCCGGTGGGCCTGCGGCCCCGGGGCGTGCGCGGCCGGGAGCTGGCGCGCGGTGATCTCGTCGCGGTGCTGGCGCCCGGCCATCCGCTGGCCGGGGAGGACCATCTGGACCTGCACCAGCTGTCGGCCGAGACGTTCGTCGACTTCCCCGCGGGCACCGCCGCGCGGATCCAGTCCGACCAGGCGTTCACGGCGGCCGGAGTCCGGCGCGAGGTCGCCTTCGAGGTGACGACGGTGGACTTCATGGCCCGGCTGATCCGGCAGGGCCTGGGCATCGGGATGATGCCGGCGTCCTTCACGTCCGAACTGCCCGACCTGCCTACCGTCCGGGTCCGCGACGCTCCGGCCCGGGTGGAGCACCTCATCTGGAGCCGCTTGCGCCCCAGCCCCGCCGCCGCGGCCTTCCTGGCCCTGCTCGGCGTCCCGCACGACGACCCGGAGGAGCCTGTGGACAACCCGCACGGGCCGTCGTAGCCCGCCCCTAGGATGGCCGGGTGTCCTCTCACGCGAGCGAAGTGCAGGCCGGCAGCGGCGCGCTGGACGTGCTGCGGCGCGTGTTCGGGTACGACTCCTTCCGCGACGGCCAGCAGGAGATCATCGAGCATGTGATCGCGGGCAACGACGCCCTGGTGCTCATGCCGACCGGCGGCGGCAAGTCGCTGTGCTACCAGATCCCCGCGCTGGTCCGCAAAGGCGTCGGGGTGGTGATCTCCCCGCTGATCGCGCTGATGCAGGACCAGGTGGACGCGCTGCGCGCGCTCGGCGTGCGGGCCGGGTTCCTCAACTCCACGCAGGACCTCGACGAGCGCCGCGTCGTGGAGGCGCAGTTCGTCGCCGGCGAGCTGGACCTGCTGTACCTGGCGCCCGAACGGCTGCGGCTGCCCGCCACCGTGGAGCTGCTCGACCGCGGGACGGTGTCGCTGTTCGCGATCGACGAGGCGCACTGCGTGGCGCAGTGGGGGCACGACTTCCGGCCCGACTACCTGATGCTGTCCGGGCTGCACGAGCGCTGGCCGGACGTGCCGCGCATCGCCCTCACCGCGACCGCCACCCCGGCGACCCGCGCCGAGATCGCCGCCCGCCTCGACCTGGAGCGGGCCCGCCACTTCGTGGCGAGTTTCGACCGCCCGAACATCCGCTACCGGATCGAGCCGAAGACCGACCCGAAGAAGCAGCTGCTGACGCTGCTGCGCACCGAGCACGCCGGGGACGCGGGCATCGTCTACTGCCTGTCGCGCAACTCGGTGGAGAAGACCGCCGAGTTCCTGACCGCGAACGGCATCGAGGCGCTGCCGTACCACGCGGGCCTGGACGCGGCCACCCGCGCCGCCAACCAGGCGCGTTTCCTGCGCGAGGACGGCCTCGTCATGGTCGCCACGATCGCGTTCGGCATGGGCATCGATAAGCCGGACGTGCGGTTCGTGGCGCATCTCGACCTGCCCAAGTCGGTCGAGGGCTACTACCAGGAGACGGGCCGCGCCGGACGCGACGGCCTGCCCTCCACGGCCTGGCTCGCCTACGGCCTGCAGGACGTCGTCAACCTCCGCAAGCTGATCGACGCCTCCGAGGGCGACGAGGCGCACCGGCGCCGCCTGTCCCTGCACCTGGACGCGATGCTGGCGCTGTGCGAGACGGTCGACTGCCGCCGCGTCCGCCTGCTGGACTACTTCGGCGAGTCCGCCGAGCCGTGCGGCAACTGCGACACCTGCCTGTCGCCGCCGCAGTCGTGGGACGGCACGATCGCCGCGCAGAAGATCATGTCCGCGGTGGTGCGCCTCGACCGCGAGCGGCGCCAGCGGTTCGGCGCGGGCCACATCATCGACATCCTGCTGGGCCGCAAGACCGCCAAGGTCATCCAGTTCGACCACGACGCGCTGACGGTGTTCGGCGTCGGCACGGAGCTGCGCGAGGCCGAGTGGCGCAGCGTGATCCGCCAGCTGCTGGCGCAGGGGCTGCTGGCCGTCGAGAGCGACCACGGCACGCTGGCCCTCACCGACCGCAGCGCCGATGTGCTGCGCGGGCGGCGCAAGGTCATGCTGCGCCGCGAACCCGAACGCCCCGCCGCCAAGGCCGCCGCCAAGCCGGGCAAGAAGTCCACCCCCGCCGCCGACCTGCCCGCGGAGGCGGTGCCGCTGTTCGAGCGCCTGCGCGCCTGGCGCGCCGCCACCGCCAAGGAGCAGGGCGTCCCCGCCTACGTCATCTTCCACGACGCCACCCTCCGCGAGATCGCCACCGTCCGCCCGGCGTCCCTGGCCGAACTCAGCCGCGTGAGCGGCGTCGGCGAGGCCAAACTCGCCAAGTACGGCCGGCAGGTCCTCGACACCCTCGACGACGACACCCCGCAGTGATCCGCCGAGCGGCGGACCGCGCACTCCGCACCCCCGCCCGTGCAGGCGCTGCACGCGGCGCGCGGCGGCGCCCTCGGCGGGCGGGTCTCAGGCGACGGTGCGAGCGGCCTTTCCGCCGGTCGCCGCGCGCAGCGCCGCGGCCAGCCGGTCGCGCACCGCGATCTGGGCGGCGATGCGCGCGTCGAGTACGGCGAGCCGCTCGAACGCGATCCGCAGGCCCTGCTCCGACGGCGGGGCGGCCATCACGTCACCGTCCAGGCAGGCGGAGAACGCGCGGACGTCGTCGAGGGTCAGTCCGGCATCGAGCAGGCGGCGGATGTTGCGGACCCGGACGGCCGCGCTGTCGTCGTAGATGCGGTAGCCGTTGTCGGCCCGGCGCGACGTGATCAGCCCCGCCTCCTCGTAGTGGCGCAGCGCGCGCGGGGTCGTCCCGGTCGCCTTCGCCAGCTCGCCGATCCGCACCGCCATCACCTCCGCCCCCAGTCCTACCAGGCCGGGGGCGGAGGTCGCGCCGCCGAGCGGCCGGGCGGTTGCGGCGCGCGTCCCCTGGAACGGCTCAGGCGACGACGGCGCCGCCGTCGACCGGCAGGACCGCCCCGGTGACGAACGACGCCTCCGGCGAGGCCAGCCGGGTGATCGCCCAGGCGACCTCCTCGGGGCGGCCGATGCGGCCCAGAGGGGTGTGGTCGATCTGCCATGCGCGGACGGCGGCCTTCTGCTCGGGCGACAGCCCCTGGTGGTCCCCGATCGGGGTGTCGATCGCCCCCGGCGCCACGGCGACCACCCGGATGCCGCGCGGCGCCAGCTCCACCGCCCAGCTGCGGGTGAGCAGCTCCAGCGCGGTCTTGGTGGCGGCGTAGAAGGAGTTGCCCGGCCAGGCGCGCTGCCCGACCGAGGTGCTGACGTTCACGATCACTCCGCCGCCGTCTTCGAGGGCGGTCAGCGCGGCCTGGGCCAGCAGGATCGGAGCGATCAGGTTCGTCTCCAGCTGCGGCGCCATGATGGCGCGGGTGAGGCCGCCGAGCGCGCCGTTGCCGACGATGGCCGCGTTGTTGACCAGCACGTCCAGCCCGCCGTGCTCCTCGGCGGCGACGCGCACGATCTCCTCGGCGGCGCCGTCCTCGGTGATGTCGATGGGCAGCGGGTGGACGCGGTCGTGGCCGGCGGCGGTCTCGGCGAGCGGCCCGGGGCGGCGGCCGATGGCCACGACGCGGGCTCCTTCGGCGGCGAGCATGCGTGCCGTCGCGCGTCCGATCCCGGTGCCCGCTCCGGTGACGACGGCGACCTTGTCGTGCAGGTGTGCGTCCATGGGGACGAGGCTGCAACCCTGCCGCCAACGTCAAGGTCAACCGCCCGCCGCGACAAGCCGCTCTGCGACGGGCGCTCCACCGGAGCGGCCATGACGCCGAGGTGCAGGGGCGGTCGGCGTCAGGCGAACGGGCCTTCGCCGGCGAAGACGAGGCGTGTGAAGTTGTCGGCGATGCGTCGGTGGCCCGCTGGGTCCGGGTGGACCGCGTCGGGCAGCGGGAGTTCGGAGTGGTCCTTCTCGCCGTACAGGGCGCGGCCGTCCAGGTAGTGCAGGTTCGGGTCGTCGGCCGCCCGCCGCCGGACGATCCGGGCGAGTTCGTCGCGGATGACGTTGAGCGTCAGGCGGCCGGCGGCGCGTTCGGCCGGGTCGCCGGTGGCCTTGAACCGCAGGGTGCCGCCGTCGAAGTCGGGCATGAGGGGCCCGGGGGTGTCCTCCTGGACCGGGCAGAGGACGGGAGACACGACCAGCAGCGGCGCATCCGGATGCCCCTCGCGGACGGTGTCGAGGAAGCCGTGCACCGCCGGGGTGAAGGCGCGCAGGCGCATCGCGTCGCTGTTGACGATGTTGATGCCGATCTTGATGCTGATCAGGTCCGCGGGGGTGTCGCGCATCGCGCGGGCGGTGAACGGGTCGAGCAGGGCGCCGCCGCCGAAGCCCAGGTTGACCAGTTCCACTCCGCCCCGGGCCGCGGCCAGGGCGGGCCAGATGGCGGTCGGGTGGGCCGCGTTCGAGCCGTGGCTGATGGAGCTGCCGTGGTGCAGCCACACCCTGCGGCCGCCGGCGGACGCGGGTGACACCGGCGCGTCGGTGCGCAGGGCGATCACCTCGGTGGTCTCCGTGTGCGGGAGCCAGATCTCGACGTCCTTGTCCCGCGCGGGCAGGCCGGTGAACCGGGCGGTGCCCGGACGGCCTTCGCGCAGTTCGACGGCCTGGGTGACCATGTCGAGGACCGTGCGGACATTGCCGCCGGTCACCGTGGCCTGGGCGGCGAGACCGCCGTCGACCAGCAGGTCGTACACGCCGTCCGCCGGGGCCGGGAGCCCCCGGTAGGCCCGCTTGGTGGGCAGCGTCTCCAGCTCGATGACGGTGGCCCGGGTGCGGAAGGCCAGCCGCACGCCGGACGGCTGCGCCTCGGCGAGGGCCAGGTGGTCGTCCGGGATCTGCTCGCGGGCCCAGCCGGGCAGCCGGTGCGGCAGCAGCCCATGTGCCGTGCGCTCCACGTCGAGAGCGCCGCGCAGCATGTCGGTGGTGACCGGTGTGGTGATCATCGTTCCTCGTCTCAGCCTGATGTCGCGGGGCGGCCGGACGCGGGTGGCGCCTCGTCCGACGGCGGGTGCGCGGTCCGGTTGCGCAGCAGGACGTCCAGGGAGTCGACCATCCAGGCCCAGGACTCCTGCGTATCCACAGGGGTGTGGGCGAAGCCCCCGGCCCTCTCCAGGCTGATGAAGCCGTGGAAGACGCCGCCCAGCATCCGGACCGCGTGCGTCTGGTCCGGCTCGTCGATGTCGTAGGCGCGCAGGATCGCCCGCGTCATCTGCGCGTGCCGGACGCCCGCGCCGGCGGCCGCCGTCTCCGGGTCGAGCCTGAACCGCGCGGCGTCGTAGCGGCCGGGGTGCTCGCGGGCGTAGTCGCGGTAGGCGGCCGCGAAGGCGGCGAGGGCGTCCTTGCCGGCGCGCCCGGCCACGGCGTCGGCGACCCGGTCGGCGAGCTCCTCCAGGGCGAACAGGGCGATCCTGGTCTTGAGGTCGTGGGAACCGCGCACGTGCGAGTACAGGCTCGCGACCTTGACGCCGAAACGCCGGGCGAGCGCCGAGACGGTGACCTGGTCGAAGCCGACCTCGTCGGCGAGTTCCGCCCCTGCCCGGGCCAGACGTTCCGGAGTCAGCCCGACTCGAACCATGACCCTCCTCCCGATTGCCGACATGCATTATGCGACTACCTAAAAGCTTTAGGCAAATCGGTGAACGATCAAGGGGACGTCCCCGCCACTCCCGAGTGTTCTCGCCGTCGAGATCATCGACCCGCAGGCGGTGCATCTGCTCGCCGAGATCGGCACGGTCGCGGGGCTGCCGGTGTTCGCCGTGGTGTTCGTCTCGACGGCGGCCGACCTCGCCCTGCCCACCCAGGTCTCCCCCGCCGCCCCGGCCGGCATCAGCCCCCCGCGTCTCTGGACCAACGGCAAGGTCGAACGCCTCCACCGCCCCCCTGCTCCAAGAGTGGGCCCACACCGGCCCTACACCTCAGCAGCCGAACAACAGGCCGTCCCGCCTGGTGCAACCACCGACACCACGGGCAGACCGCAGCCGACCGCGCAACCAACCTGCCCGAACAACACACCTGGCGCCGCCACGTCACCGCCGGCCTGCGCAGACCCTCGTAACACTGCACCCGGGTACCGCGGACAAGCGGTACCCGGGTGTCACGGCGATGTCAGCAAGGTCGCGCGACCGGTTCCCGGCGCGGTGGCCGGCGCGACCGCTCAGGCCCCTTGCGCTGTGGTCTCCGCCAGGTGGTCCAGCACGGCCTGGGCGATTCGCTCGGGCTGTTCGGCGACCATGTTGTGGCCGGCGTCCAGTTCGAGCACGCGCAGGTGCGGCCGGTCGGCGGCGAGGGGCAGCAGGTCGCGGCGGATTCCCGCGCGCTGCGCCGCCATCAGCTCGCCGACGCGACCGGGCAGGCCGGGCATGTCCCTGGTGGCCAGGACGAACAGGGCGGGGCAGCGGATGCCGGCCGCGGCCGCGACGCTGTCCTGGAAGTGCGGGTCGTACCTGATCTGCCCGGCCAGTGCGGCGTCCGGCCGCGCGAAGACGCCCTCGTCGGTGGTGCGCAGCGCCCGCTGGGGAAGCATCGCGGCGTGGGCCTCCGGGAGCGGCCGGGCCATCGCCTCGGCCTGGGCGTCGAAGACGGCCTTCACCTCCGCCAGGAGCGCGTCCAGTTCCTCCTGTCCGATTCCCGCGTAGTGCTGCGGGGCGGTCTCGGCCGAGCGCAGTCCGTCGAGGTTGACGATGCCGGGACCGTCGGGGTGGCGCAGCGCCCACTGCACCGCGACCATGCCGCCGAGGGAGTGGCCCACCACCAGAGGGGTGTCAAGGCCGAAGTGGTCGACGACCGCCTGCACGTCGTCCAACACCGCCTCCCATTCCCACGGCCCGTCGCCGGACAGCCCGTGCCCGCGCAGGTCCATCGAGACGACGCGGTGAGCGCCGGTCAGCAGCGGCGCGAGCGGGTCCCAGTGCAGGAGGGTGCCGCCCAGGCCGTGCAGCAGCAGCACGGGGCTTCCGGTGCCGCCGTGGTCGCGGACGGCCAGCGGGACCGGCCGGTCACTGATGATCGTGTCGTGTGCTGTCACGGGTGCTCTCCTGGGGGCGGTCGAGTCGGTCGCGGATGGACGAGGTGGTGACGCCGCCGTCGGGATGCCTGTCGAGCTTGCCGCGCTTGACCAGGTCGTGGACGCCCTGCCGGGTGATGCCGAGCATCGCCCCCGCGGTGCTGTACGACACGGCCTCCGCCGCGGGGTGGCCGATCGCGCGGGCCACGGCGCGTCCCAGCGCGGTGCGCCACCACGAGGCGGGCGGGTCGAAGGGGGCGTCGCCGGGGAACAGCGCGCCGATGAGCCGGGCCGCGGTCGAGGCGGCCCGCTCCCGGTCGGCGCCGAGCAGCTGGGCGGCCCAGACCTCGGCCTCCACGCGCAGCCGCTCCCTGATCGGGGCGAGCGGCTCGGCGGAGGCCAGCAGGATCTCCAGCGGGTCGAGCAGCCGCGCCTCCAGCACCCCGACCAGCTCGGCCACCAGCTCGACGTGATCGTCCGTAGTCGTCACTTGACGGACTCTAGCAAGTACTTGCGCTCCAGCGTCAAGTAGCGGCCGAGGACCCGGCTTGAAGCGAATAATCGATGGCTTCCGGGCGGGCCCCTGCGTAGGGTCCCGCCCATGGCGTCTCATCGTCGCGAGCGACAACGGAAGGCCGCACCACCCCACCGGTTCGGCCCCCGTTTCGCGCAGGAGAACGATGACCGCACCGCCACTCGACGTCCGCTGCATCCCGAACGCGCTGCCTGACGCCGACGACGTCCTCGCCTCCCTCCTCACCGAGGTGGCCTGGGACGACCGCATGCGCGCACGCCGCACCGCGAGCTTCGGCGTCCCGTACGACTACTCCGGCCAGCACTACGAGCCCGCGGAGATGCCGCCGCGGATCGCCGCGGTCGCGGCCCGCGCCGCCGAGCACGCCGGCCATCCCTTCAACAACTGTCTGGCGAACCGGTACGACACCGGCGACAACACCATGGGCTTCCACCGGGACTCCTACGACGGCCTCGTCCCGGACAGCGCCATCGCGATCGTGTCGCTCGGCGCGACCCGCACCCTGGTGTTCCGCACACTCGACCGGACACACCGCATCGAACTCGCCCTGGAGCACGGGTCGCTGCTGCTGATGACGCGCGCAACGCAGCGCCATTGGGCCCACGGCGTCCCCCGCACCGCCTCCACGGGCCTGCGCATCAGCCTCACCTTCCGCCGCTTCGCAACGGAAGGATGAGCCGGGAGGCGGAACCCCGGGCACGCCGCGGGCATCCATATCGGAGACGAGACGTGGGGGTGCCTGTGGGTGCGAAGCGGTGGGCGCTGGTGTTGGGCGGGCTCCTGCTGGGCGCGGCGGTCGTGCTCACCGTCGTGGTGACGAAACCCTGGTCGGCGCACTCCGACCACGTCTGCTGCCAACTGCCGCCGGACACCAGCGCCATCGAGGACGTCCCGGAGCAGTGGCAAAAGGCCGTGGCGGACGGCGACGTCCCGGCGGCGTGGGGCATGCTCACCCCCGAGGCGCAGCGGCGATACGGCACCCGGCACGCCCTGGCTGCGGCGCTGGACGACCTCAAACCGTCGTCGCACGCGGCGGCGGCCTGGCAGCTGATCGCCTCCGCCACGCAGGGGCGCGGTACGCCCAGCCGGTTCCTCTACCTGCTCGTGGAGAACAACTCGCTGCGGCCGGTGCGCGCGGTGGTCGTCCACTCCCGGGCGGACGGCACACCCGACGGCCGGATCGACCCGGACGTCCCCGCCACCGTGCGCATCCAGGAACCGGCCGACCGCGCCGTGGTGGCCCCCCGGCCGCGGATGCGCTCCGCCACCGAGGTCCCGCCCGGCTACACCGCCGTCCAGGCCGGACACATCGTCCGCGGGGCCGTCGGGGCGATCCGCGAGGCCGACGGCCGCGACGCCCCCTTCACGCACGCCGGACCGTCGCTTCGCCCCGGCCCAGCACTCATCGTCGCCGTGCGCGACGACGGCCGCTACACCTACGGCACAGTACGCCTAACCGTCCGCCGCAACGCCTGACCGGAGGTCACCGGCGGTAGGAGACCCCGCCTCGCAACACCGCCGCGCACACCGGACACACCGCCCGCGAAGCCGACGGCCACGGCGCACCACTCACCCACACCGCGCCCGCAGCCACGCCCCGGACCAGAACTGATCACCCGGTGCGCGACGACGCGCCGATACCTACGGCGTGGTTCGTATGACCGTCCGCCGAGACGCCTGACCGGGGGTCACCGGCGGTAGAGCGTGAGCTTTTCCTCGCCGATGCGTTCGCGCAGGGCCGGGTCGTCCACGCCCTGCCCCTCCTCGGTGGCGGCGCACAGCACGGCCACCTTGCCGACGTGCCGGTTGGTCTGCACGACGCGGGCGGCCTCGCCCGTCTGCTCCAGCGGGTACACGGCCGACAAGGTGGGGTGGATCATGCCGAGCGAGATGAGCCGGTTGACCTCGACGGCCTCGGCGTAGTTGAAGCCGTGCGAGCCGATGATGCTCTTCAGGCGCATCCACAGGAAGCGGTTGTCGTACTCGTGCCGGTAGCCGGTGGACGACCCGCAGGTGACGATCTTGCCGCCGCGCTTGGCGACGTAGACGGAGGCGCCGAACGTCTCGCGGCCGAGGTACTCGAAGACGATGCCCGGGTCCTCGCCGACGCGGCGGCGGATCGCCTCGCCGAGGACGCGGCCCGCCTTCGGGTGGCGCATGCCCTGCTCGCCCAGGTCCAGCTCGGTGCGGTTGATGACGTGCTCGCAGCCCTGGGCGCGCACCAGCTCGGCCTTCTCCTCCGACGACACCACCGCCACCGGGATGCCGCCGCCGTTCTTCACCAGCTGGGTGGCGTACGAGCCGAGCCCGCCCGTCGCGCCCCAGATGAGCACGACGTCGCCCTGCTTCATGCGGGCGCCGTGCGAGCCGACGAGCATGCGGTACGCGGTGGCCGCGCACAGGGTGTTGGACGCGGCCTCCTCCCAGGTGAGGTGGCCGGGCTTGCGGATGAGCTGGTTGGCCTTGACGACGCAGTACTCGGCCAGGCCGCCGAAGTTGGTCTCGAAGCCCCAGGCGAGCTGGGTCTCGCTCATCATGCCGTCGTCGTAGGAGCCGTGGTCCTCCTCGTCGACGTAGGCCGGGGACACCACCACGCGGTCGCCCGGCTTCCACTTCTTGACGCCCGCGCCGGTGCGCACGACGACGCCGGCCGCGTCCGAGCCGACGATGTGGTAGGGCAGGTCGTGGCGGGCGCCGTACCAGCCCTGGCGGCCGAACTTCTCCAGGAACGCGAACGTCGGCACCGGCTCGAAGATGGCCGACCAGACGGTGTTGAAGTTGATCGCGGCGGCCATGACGGCGACCACGCACTCGTCGGGCGCCGGCTCGGGCATCTCGACCTCGCCGACGTGGATGGAGCGGCGCACGTCCTTGTCGGTCTGGCCCGCGAAGATGCCCACCTCGTCCTTGCGGAGGTGGGCGGCGCGGAACCGGGTGGGCAGCGGGCAGTCCAGCAGCTGCCGGCCGTCGGCTCCGGCGCGGACGGCGTCGAGCAGCGCATCGGACGAGGCGGGCTGAACCATGGATCTCCTCCGTATTGGGCGGGGGCAGGGGGTGGCCCGGGAGCCTAGGGGGCCGGCGCGGTCGCCGGCAGGCCGTCCTCGTCCGTCGCGCCCACGGCGAGCCGTTCCCCCAGGTCGGCCGCGAGGACGTGCACGGCAGGGGGGTCGAGCAGGTTGAGATGGTGCGCCCCGGGGATCGGCACGATCTCCAGGTTCGGGCACAGCGGGCCGAACCCGTTGGTGGCGTCGAGGACGTAGCGGACGTCCTGGACGGCCCAGGGCGTCTTCTCCGGGGCGCGGTAGAGCACGACGCGGCCGTCGTAGGGCTGCGGCTGGTACGCCTCCAGGGAGCGGGTGTCCTGGTGGGAGGTGAGCTGGTGGGTGAGCGCGGCCGGGGGGATGTGGTCGACCAGCGGGGCGGCGCGTTCCATGACCAGCGCGAACTGCTCGTCCTCCGACAGCCCCGACAGCTCCTCGTAGGGCAGGACGATGTCGAGGCCGTAGGTCTGGTTGACGTAGTCGGCGAACGCGGAGAAGCGGCGGGCCAGGGTGTCGGACTCGTCGTCGACCGGCAGCGGCAGCCCCGCGTCGAACAGGGCCACCAGTTCGACCTCGCGTCCGGCGGCGGTGAGCTGCCGCGCCGTCTCGTAGGCCAGCACGCCGCCGAACGACCAGCCGCCGAGCCGGAACGCGCCCTCCGGCTGCGCCTCCACCAGGCGTTCGGCGTAGCGGGCGGCGCGTTCGGTCACCGGCGGGGCGTCGTCGAACCGTTCGAGGCCGTGGACGGGCTGGTCGTCGCCGAGCAGCGCGGCGAGCTGCCGGTAGCAGGCGGTGGTGCCGCCCGCCGGGTGCGCGAGGAACAGCGGGCGGCGGGTGCCGGCGGCGCGCAACGGGCGGATCGTCTGCCGCGCGGCCTGCTCGTCGGCGGCGCGCAGGAACCCGGCGACGTGCTCGGCGGTCGGCACGGCCAGCAGTTCGCCCCGGGTGACCTCCCCGCCGAACTCCGCGGCGACCCGCGCGACGATGCGGTCGGCGTGGTCGTCGCCGCCGCCGAGGTCGGCGAACAGGTCGGCGGTGACGCTGACCCGGTCCAGGCCGAGCACGTCCTCGAAGATCCGCACGGCGAGGCGTTCGGCGGCGTCGCGCGGCATGACGTACCCGCTGACGGCGTTCGCCGTGGCGGACGGGGGCGCGGGCGGCGCGGCGGAGGCGAGGCCGAGCTCCCCGGCGGCCCACTCCTCGAACACGTCGACGCTGGCGCCCTTGAGCAGCACCGACGGCGGGACGGTCAGGCCGAGGTCGTGTTCGACGCCGCTCTTGATGCGCACCGCCACCAGGGAGTCCAGGCCGAGGTCGGTGAGCGGGACGGACGGGTCGAGCCGTTCGGGGGCGAAGCCCAGCACCGAGGCGATCCGGTAGCGGACGCGGGCGGCGATGGCGGCGCGGGCCTCGGCGGGGTCGAGCCGCCGGACCGCGTCGATGCCGGGCCAGTCGTCCGCGCCGCCCCCCTGCGCCGCCGCGGCGGCCGCCTCGGTGAGCGCCGCGAAGTACGGCATGTCCGCGATCTCGGGGAACAGCTCGACGGCCGCGGCCGGGTCGAAGCGCAGCACGCCGGTCGCGGGACGGTCGGCCGCCAGCAGCGCCTCCAGCGCCTCGGCGCCCTCCTCCGGGCTGATCGGGTCCAGCACCGCCACCGACAGCTTCGCGGCGCCGCCGACCCGCGACCAGGTGCCCCAGTTGACCGTCGTGGCGGGGCGGCCGTGGGCGCGGCGGTACGCGGCGAGGGCGTCCAGCGCGGCGTTCGCGGCGGCGTAGGCGGCCTGCCCCGGGGAGCCGAGCAGCGCGGCCGCCGACGAGTGCGTGACGAACCAGTCGAGGTCCAGGTCCCAGGTGGCGGCGCTGAGCGCCCGCGCGCCCTCCACCTTCGCCGCCCACACCCGGTGCAGGTCGTCGGCGCGCAGATCGGCGATGAGGCCGTCGGCGAGGACGCCCGCGCCGTGCACGACCCCGCACAGGCGCTTCCCGCCGTCGCGGGCGGCGGCGACGAGCCGGTCGGCGGTGCCGGGCGCGGCGACGTCGCCGAGCACGACGTCCACGTCCACGCCGCTCTCCCGCAGGCGGGTGATCTCCTTCTCGGCATCGGCGTCCGGCCCCGACCGGCCCGACAGCACCAGCCGCCCGGCGCCGCGTTCGGCCAGCAGCCGGGCGGTGACCAGGCCGATCCCGCCGTAGCCGCCGGTGATGATGTACGCGCCGCCGCGCCGCACGACGCGGCGCGGCCGGCCCTCGGGCGCGGGCAGCCGCGCGCGGGCGAGGCGGGCGACGCGGCGGACCCCGCGGCGCCAGGCGACCTCGCGGGCGGCGCCGTCGCCGAGCAGCTCGTCCACCAGGTCGGCCGGGCGGTCCACGTCGACCAGCGTGGCGCGCAGTGCGGGCCGCTCGAACGCCAGCACCCGGGTGAGCGCGCGGACGAACCCCTGGTTCGGTTCGCCGCCTTCGCCGTCCTCGACGGGCAGGGCGCGGCGGGTCGCGACCCACAGGCGCGCGGTGTCGGGCAGCGCGCGGGCGACCCCGGCGACGGTGCGGACGAGTTGCTCGTCGACCAGGTCGGGCGGCGGCACGGCCAGCACGCCCGCCGCGTCGCCGCCGGGCACGGCGTCCGGCTCGGCGGACAGTTCGCGGCGCGCGACGCGGTGGCCGTGCGACTCCAGCGCGGACGCGACGGCGGCGGCCAGGGCGTCGTCGCGGTCGGCGAGCAGCAGCCAGTCGCGCGGCCCGGCCGGCGCGGGCGCGGGCTCCTCGTCCCACACCACTTCGGCGATCTTGTCGGTGAGCGGGACGGGCACGTCCGCGCGCTCCACCTTGCGCAGGCCGATCTCGGTGGCCTCGGCGAGCACGTCGCCGTCGGGGCCCAGCAGCTGCAGGGCACCGAGCAGCCCCCCGTCGGCGGGCGCGACCTCGACGCGGACCTGCCCGCCGCGGTGCGTCGGCCCGTACACGTGCAGCCCGCCGATCGTCTCGGGCAGCCACACGCCCTCGTCGGCGCGCGCCGCCTCGGCCGTCAGCACGGCCAGGCAGCGGTCGAACACCTCGGGATGCAGCAGGTAGTGGCGGCTGCCCCGGTCGGCCCCGGCCACCTGCGCGGACGGCCCGGTCAGCGGGGCGGGCGGCGGGCGGTGGTCGGCGCCGACGTCCGCGACGGCCAGCCGCGTCCAGGTGCCGGCGGGCGTCCGCGCGTGGATCTCGACGCGGTGGTCGTCCTCGCCGAAGGTGGTGGTGACGGTGGTGTGCTCGGTCAGCGCGAGCGGCCGCTCCATGCTCAGGCCGGTGACGCGCATCCGCCGGTCGCCGAGCGCGGCGGCGCCCGCCGCGAGGGCCATCTCGGCGACGGCCGCGACGGGCAGCACGTTCGCCCCGTGGACGCGCACGTCCGCCAGCCACGGCTGCGCGGCGGTGCCGACGTCGGCGCGCCAGGCGTGCCGGTCCTCGCCGGGCAGCTCGACGTGCGCGCCGAGCAGCGGGTGCTCGTCGCGGCCTCCGGTGCCGCGGCGGGACAGGTCCACCCAGTGGCGTCCGTGCCGCCACGGCGAGTGCGGCACGTCGATCACGGCGCCGTCGGACGGGGCGGCCGTGGCGTGCCCGAGGCAGGCGAGGGCGCCGAGCCGGGCGTGGAAGGTCAGCGTGTCGTCGGTCCGCTGCCCCTTGGGGGCGCGCTTGAGGGTGTGGGTGACGAACGCGCCGGTGCCCTCCAGGGTCTCGCCGAGCGCGTGCGCCAGCAGCGCGTGCGCGTTGACCTCGACGAACGTGCGGAAGCCGTCCTCGGACGCGGCCGTCACCGCGTCGGTGAGCCGCACCGGGTTGCGCAGGTTCGCGGCCCAGTGGTCGGCGCCGAGCGAGGGCGCGTCGGACAGGTGGGCGCGCGGGTCGTCCAGCGCGGTCGTGTAGAAGCGGACGCCGTCGGCGAGGGGCGTGCCGGGCTCGGCACCGACCTCGGCGAGCTGCTCGCGCAGTTCCGGCACCAGCGGATCGACCTGCGGGGAGTGGCCCGCGCCCTCGGCCTTGACCATGCGGGCCAGCCGGCCCTCCGCCTCGGCGCGCGCCACGACCTCGGCGATCTGGTCGGCGTCGCCGGTGACGACGGTCTGCCGGGGCGAGGAGTGGACGGCGGCGTGCACGTCCGGCAGCCCGCCGGCCAGCCGCTCCGCTTCGGCGGCCGACGCGCCCAGCACCGCCATGGCGCCGCCGCCGACCAGCCGGGTCAGCAGCCGGGACCGGCGGTGGATCACCCGGACGCCGTCCGCCAGGCTGAGCGCCCCGGCCACGACGGCGGCGGCGACCTCGCCCATCGAGTGGCCGATCACCGCGCCCGGCGTCACCCCGTACGACGCCCACGTGCGGGCCAGCCCGATCTGCACGGCGAACAGCGCGCACATCGCCTCGACCGGGCCGTCCGGCGCGGCGCCCGACTCCAGCAGGTCCCACAGCGCGGGGCCGCCCTCCTCGGCGAACAGCGCGTCCAGGTCGTCGATGGCCTCGGCGAACGCGGGCTCCTCCTCCAGCAGGGCCTGCCCCATGCCGGCGCGCTGCGCCCCATAGCCGGAGAACACCCACACCGGTTTGCCGGGCGCGCCGAGCGCGGTGCCGGTGACGACGGCGGGGTGCGGACGGCCCTCGGCCAGCGCGGCGAGCCCGTCCAGCAGCCCGGCCCGGTCGCGGGCGGCGACGGCGGCGCGGGCCCGGCCGCGTCCGTTGCGGCGGTGCAGGGTGTAGGCGAGGTCGGCGAGCGACACGTCGTCGCGGCCGCCCAGCCAGTCGGCGAGCGCGGCCGCATGGTCGCGGACGCGGTCGTCGGCCGTGTCCGACAGCAGGAACAGCCGCGTCGCGGCGGGCGGCGACGGGCGCGGCGCCGGCTCGGGCGCCTGCTCCAGGACCAGATGCGCGTTCGTCCCGCCGAACCCGAAGCCCGACACGCCCGCCAGGGCGGGACGGCCCCGCCGCGGCCACGGCGTCTCGTCCGCAACCACCCGCAGCCGCAGATCGTCGAACGGAATGTGCGGGTTGGGCTTCTTGTAGTGGATGCTCGGCGGGATCACCCCGTGGTGCAGGGCGAGCACGGTCTTGACCAGCGCCGCCGCGCCCGCCGCCGACTCCAGGTGGCCGAGGTTGGACTTGACCGACCCGATCAGCAGCGGGGCGTCGGCGTCCCGGCCCGCGCCGAGCACCTCGCCCAGCGCGGCCGCCTCGATCGGGTCGCCGAGGAACGTGCCGGTGCCGTGCGCCTCCACGTAGTCGACGTCGCGCGGATCGGTCCCGGCGGCCGCGTACACCTGCCGCAGCAGCGCCTTCTGCGCCTCGGAATTGGGGGCGACCAGGCCGTTGGAGCGGCCGTCGGAGTTGACGCCGCTGCCGCGGATCACCGCCAGCACCCGGTCGCCGTCGCGCCGCGCGTCCGCCAGCCGCTTGAGCACCAGCGCACCGCAGCCCTCGGCGCGGACCATGCCGTCGGCGGAGGCGTCGAACGCCTTGCAGCGCCCGTCGGCGGCGGTGCCGCCCGCCTGGTCGAACGTCATCGTGATGGTCGGGGACAGCAGCACGTTGACGCCGCCCGCCAGCGCCACGTCGGCCTCCCCGTCGCGCAGCGCCCGCACCGCCAGATGCGCCGCCACCAGCGACGACGAGCACGCCGTATCGACGATCATGCTGGGGCCGCGCAGATCCAGCAGGTACGACAGCCGGTTGGCGACGATGCTGAGCGCCGCGCCCGTCGCGGTGAACGCCTCCAGCGCGGCCAGGTCGGAGGCGGTGAACGCGGCGTACTCGGGCGCCGACACGCCCACGAACACGCCCGTGCGGGAGCCGCGCAGCGCCGCCGGGCCGAGCCCGGCGTGCTCGAACGCCTCCCAGGCCACCTCCAGGACGAGCCGCTGCTGCGGGTCCATCACGGCGGCCTCGCGCGGGGTGATGCCGAAGAACTCGGCGTCGAACGCGGCGACGTCGTCCAGGAAGCCGCCCAGCCGGGTGGTGGCGGCGAGCCGGTCGGCCACCTCGGGGGACCCGTCGTCGAACGGCGCCCAGCGGTCCGCGGGCACCTCGCGGATCGCGTCGCCGCGCCCGTTCAGGAAACGCCAGTACGCGTCGGGGCCGCACAGGTCGCGGTCGCCGCCGGGGAAGCGGCAGCCGACACCGATCACGGCGATCGGCTCATCCGCGCGCGGCCGCTCGGCCGGCGCCGCCTCTTCCGGAGCCTCGTGCGGGCGGCCGCCGGGGACGAGCGCGGCCGACAGCCGGTCGATCGTCGGATGCTCCCAGACGAGCGTCGCGGGCAGCGCCCGGCCGAGCAGCCGTTCCAGCTCGCCCGCGACCGCCACCGCGTCACGCGAGGCCAGCCCGAACTCCTCCAGGGGGCGGGCGGTGTCGATGTCGGCGGCGGGGATGCCGGAGCGGCGCGCGATCTGCTCGACCAGGAACCGGCGAACCGAATCCTCGCTGATCCGCGTGCCGTCTGGCGCGGCTCCGGAACGATCGGTGCTCTGCATGCGTGCGGATCCCCCAATGAATCCAAGGATCGTTCGAAGCGGAGGGTCCACCTTGTCCTACGATCACCGGCCCCCGATGCGCATCCAGACCACTTTCTTCGGGGCTTCCTTGTCACCGCCATGACAAGACCCCACGCCCGCCGCTGTGGCCTCATGGGATAGTTGGACGACCCGGTCCGAGCACAAGGAACGGTGACCACCCGCAAACAAACCGTCACAATAGCCACTCACGCTTGTAGGGGGAAGCGGCCCGTTTCCCCGCGTTCCGGCCCGGCCGTCCGGGCCCGGGGGAAGAGCGCCGCGCAGGTGCGTTGACCCACGGCCGATACAGATGGGCGCTGGCGGTCGTCGCCGTCAGCGCGTTCATGATCACCATGGACAACACGGTGGTCGCCAACGCCCTGCCCACCATCATGGCCGACCTGCACATGTCCGCCACGGCCAAGGACTGGGTCGCCACCGGCTACATCCTGATGTTCTCCTGCCTGATGATCGCGGGCGGGAGGCTGACCGACGTCTACGGCTGCCGGATCACGTTCGTGTCGGGCATGACGCTGTTCACGGCGGCGTCCGCCGCCTGCGGCCTGGCGCCCGACGCGACCGTGCTGATCCTGGCCCGGGTCGCGCAGGGGGCGGGCGCCGCGCTGGCGCTGCCCGCCACCCAGGTCATGGTCACCGTGGGCCGCAGCGACAAGCAGCGCTCCATCGGCATGATCGTATGGGTGGGCGCGGGCTCGGCCGCCACCGCCCTCGGCCCCACCATCGGCGGGCTCATCGTCCAGCACTGGCACTGGGGCTGGATCTTCCTCATCAACATCGTGCCGGGCGTCCTGGTCATCCTGCTCGGCCTGGTCGTGCTGACCGGCCACGGCGAGAACGCCGACGCCCGGGTGGACCTGCCCGGCGTGCTGATCTCGGCGACCCTGCTGTTCGCCTTCATCTACGGGCTCGAGGAGGGGCGCACGGTCGGCTGGACCGACCCGTCCGTCCTCAGCGTGTTCGGCCTGGTGCTGATCGCCCTGGTCTGCTTCGTGGCGGTGGAGAGCTGGGCCCCCGACCCCATGATCGACCTGCGGTTCCTCCGCAACCGGGTGTTCACCGGGGGCCTGCTGTCGCAGATGCTCTACGGCATCGGCTTCAACGGCATGATCTTCTACTCGGCCACGTTCCTGCAGCGCTACCTGGGCTTCACCCCGCCCGAGGCGGGCCTGGTCATGCTGCCGCCGTCCATCGCCATCATGGTGCTGACCCCCGTCGGCTTCTGGCTGGCCGCCAAGGCCGGGCCGCGCGGCGCCATCGGCGGCGGCATGGCGCTGATGGCGTTCGGCATGTTCCTGTTCGCCACCCTGCGGCGCGGCGACGGCTACGCCGAGCTGATGCCCGGCGTGATGATCGTCGGCGCCGGGGCGGCGCTCGCCATGCCGCTGGTGATGTACGTGCTCAAGGCGATCCCCGAGCACCAGGCCGGCGTGGCCAGCGGCATCATCAACGTGATCCGCGAGGCGTCCGGCGCGTTCGGCATCGCCATCGTCGGCCTGCTCGTCCACGAGGTGCCGGAACCGGGCGCGGGCGCCGAAAGTCTGGAGACCTTCCGCCAGGGCACCGCCTCCGGCCTCATCGTCGGCGCCGCCGCCGTGCTGATCGGCGGCGTCATCTGCGGCCTGACCCTCCCCAGCAGACGCGGCTGGCTGGGCCCCAAACACGGCAAGCGCTCCACCCCCGTGGAAGCCGCCCCCGCCCCCGAACCCGCCCTGGCCGCCCCCGTTCCCACAGGCCAGACCTCCGCCCACCATGCGGACACCGCCGGGGCGGCACACCCCCAAGCCACCTTGACCCGCCGCAAGGCGGCCCCACCCGCCGCGCAACCACACGCCCCCGCACCCCGCAGGCCGGCGCCGCCTGAACACCTCCCACAGCCCCACCACGCCGCACGACGCGCGTCCCCCCGGTACGGCCTGCGAGACCACGACACCAAGCCCACCCAAGCCGCACACCCCTGGGACACGCCCCCCGTACACAAGCCGCCAAGCGCCCCCGAAGCACCCCGAGACGTCGCCCAGCACCCAACCGAGAGAAGGCCTCCCCGGGAGGCCCCGCCCCTGGGCGACACCATGCCCCCACACGCCGAGATGCCCGCGCACGGGGCGCCACCAGGCGACGCCGCAGCCCGGACCCGGCAAGCCATGCCCTCGAACGGGAGCGGGCCGCACCGGGACGTCGCGCACCCCGGCGGTGCGCCCCGGTCCGAGACTGCGGCGTCCGGTGAGGCGACGTCACGCAGCCCCTTCCCTCCGCCGCCCGAAGGCTGGTACCACCCGTACATCCCCGAGGACGACACCGATCCGTGGGGCGAGTGGGAGGTGCCCCGCCGCGGCGACGCCTGGTGAGGAGGACCGTTGAGCCGCAAAATCGTGATCTTCGCCGCGGGGTCGCGCGGCGACGTCCAGCCGTGCGCGGCGCTCGGGCGGGCGCTGGCCGCCCGGGGCCATCACGTCCGCCTGGTCGCCAGCGGCCGCTACGCCCCCCTCGCCCTCGCCGCCGGGCTCGACCTGGCGCCGCTCACCGCCGACCCCACCGAGATCCTCAACTCGGACGCGGGCCAGGAACTGCTCGCCGGGGGCCGCAACCCCGTCGCGTTCCTCGGCGGCTTCCGGCGCATCCTCGGCCCCATGGCCGAACGGCTGCTGAACGAATGCCGGGACGCCGCCAAAGACGCCGACCTCATCCTCAGCCCCACGCTGGGCCTGCTCGGACGCCACCTGGGCGAACACCTGGGCATCCCCTGGGCGCTGATCCACTTCCAGCCCAGCCAGCCCACGGGCGCGTTCCCGCACCCCTTCCTCCCCCAGGCGCGCATGCTGGGCGCCTGGGGCAACCGGGCGAGCTACCTGGCCGTCGACCAGCTCGCCTGGCAGCTGTCCCGTCCGTTCATCAACGCGTGGCGCCGCGACGCCCTCGCGCTGCCGGAACTGTCCGTGCGCGGCCCCATGCACGAGGCGCGCCGCGAGGGCCGCCCCGTGCTGGCGTGCTTCAGCCCGTGCGTCGTCCCCCGCCCCCGCGACTGGCCCCGGTACGTGCATGTGACGGGCTACTGGTTCTTGGACGAGCCGTCCTGGCAGCCCCCCACCGACCTGAAGGACTTCCTCTCCTCCGGGACGCCACCCGTCTACGTGGGCTTCGGCAGCATGGTGCCCAAGGACCCGGTGATGACCGACCGGATCGTCCGTACGGCCCTGCGCCTGGCCGGGGTACGCGGCATCGTCCAGGGCGACCCGTCCACTTCGGACGACGACGTTCTCGCCGTACGGGACGTGCCGCACTCGTGGCTGTTCCCCCAGATGGCGGCCGTCGTCCACCACGGCGGCGCCGGCACCACGGCCGCCGGGCTGCGCGCGGGCGTGCCCACGGTGGTGTGCCCGTTTTTCGGCGACCAGCCCTACTGGGCCGAACGCGTCACCGCCCTGGGTGCCGGACCGCGCCCCGTGCCCTTCCGCACCCTGACGGTGCCGCGTCTGGCCCAGGCCATCCGGCAAGCCGTCCAGGACGAGGACATCTGGCGACGCGCCACCGCCCTGGGCCGCCGCATCCGCACCGAAAACGGCCTGGAAAAAGCCTGCGGATTCATCGACGCCCTCTAACCCCGTCCCGCCCCCACCAGATCACCCGCAGCAGTGGCGGACCTGGAGCATCACCGAGCTTCCCCACCTGCTCAAGACCGGGTGACGCCCATGAGCCACGACGTGCGCATCGGCGCGCCGGGGCCGGTTGGCGCGGCTGCTCGACCGGCTCACCCAGACCGGCCCTTGGCAGTGGTGAGGCGAGGAGCGGCCGCACTCGAATCACCGCGCAAGCCGCCTCCTGCAAGCTGACAGAGTTTGGCCGCATCCGGCCCGCGGACGGGGCACACCCACCACCAGCGACGAATGGCTCTGATCAACGGTGAAAACTGGCCATGGCGGCGTGTCTTTTCGAACCGGTGCCGGGAATCGCGATACAATTTCTTTGTCATGACAAGTCATGACACTTTCGACGACCCGGCTGCTCTGTCCGCGCGGTTCGTATCCGCGTTCAACGCCGGGGACCTCAACCGTCTCGATGCGCTCTACGAAGAGCGCGGTGTCGTGGTGCCCGTGCCGGGGCACGCCGTCGCCGGTCCCGGACGTTCCGCCGCCAACCGCCATCTGCTGGGGCTCGGCCTGCCCATGACCGCTGAGACGCGGCGTGTCTACGTGGCCGATGACATCGCGCTGCTGCTGGTCGACTGGTCGCTGAACGGCACCGGGCCGGACGGTCGGGAGGTCGCCATGAAGGGGACCGCCACCGATGTGGTCCGGCGTGGCGCCGACGGAACGTGGCGTTACGTCATCGACAATCCGCACGGCATAGCCTGACCGGAAGCTCAGTCGCCGACCTGGCCGGTCGGGGGCGGGCCGCCGAGACCGGCGAGCAGGTCGCGGAGCAGGTCGGCCAGCTGCTCGCGGCGTTCGGGGGCGAGGTGGGCGATGAGGCGGTCTTCGGCGGCGAGCAGGTCGGCGACGACGCGGTCGAGCAGGGCATTGCCCGCGTCGGTGAGGGTCACCGCGCGTGCGTGGTAGCCCGACCCGGTGGTCACCCGTTCGACCAGGCCCGCCCTGGCCGCCCGCTCCACCCGCTGGGTGATCGCGCCGCGCGTCACCATGCACGCGTCGGCCAGCTCCCCCGGGCTCATCCGGTACGGCGGGCCGGCGCGCCGCAGCGTGGACAGCAGGTCGAGCGTCGCGACGTCCACGCCGTGCCGGGCGAGGAGGCGGCGGCGCTCGTCGCCGAAGAACTTGGCGGCCCACCAGATCCGGGTGATGACCCCGATCGACTCCACCGGGACGCCCGGCAGCTCGCGCCGCCAGGCGTCCTGGATGGCGTCGGCTTGGTCGCGCGGCGGCTCAGCGGCCACGTTCGGCTCCGCCGTTCACCTGGACGATCTGCGCGGTGACGTGCCCGGCGCCGGGCGAGGCGAGCCAGTGCACGGTCTCGGCGACGTCCTGCGGCGTCCCGGCCCGGCCGGTGTGGGTCTGGGCGACGAGCGTCGCGCGGCGTTCGTCGTCCAGGGTGCCGCCGAAGAACTCGGTGTCGGCGATGAAGCCCGGCGCGACCACGTTCACCGTGACGCCGCGCGGCCCGAGGGCGGCGGCGAGGTCGAACGCGTACGGATGCAGGGCCGCCTTCATCGGGCCGTACGAGGTGCCGCCCGATCCGCGTAGGGCCGCGATCGAGGTGATGAACACGATGCGCCCCGACGGGTTCAGCAGGTCGCGGAACGCCTCGGTCGGCAGCACCGCCGTCAGCACGTTGGCCCGGAAGTTGCCCGTCCACCGCTCCGCGACGCCGCCAGAGGCGCCGTGCCGTTCGACGTTGCCGCCCGCGTTGTTGACCAGCACGTCGATCGAGCCGAAGCGATCGGCCAGGACCGCGCGCACCCGCTCGACCTGCGCCGGCTCGCTCAGGTCGGCCGGAACCGCGGTGGCGCCCAGCTCCCCGGCCGTCTTCTCCAGGACGTCGGCGCGGCGACCGATGATCACCACCCGCTCCCCGTCCGCGGCGAAGCGCGCGCCACCGCCCTGCCGATGCCGGTGCCCCCGCCGCTGACCACGATCGTGCGTGCCATGCTTCGCCCCCCATGAGTTTAGATCTAAACTCAAGTTTAGAGCGGGCCGCGCTCCGCCGGTTCGCACCAGGTTTCCGGGGCGGCGGGCCTCTTCGCCGCACCGTCGCGGCCCGCAGCGGCTAATCGTCCTCCCAGTGCCAGCCGGTTCCGTCGGGGGCCGGGACGATCTTGCGTTTGCCGTGGACGGCCTTCCGCTGCGGCGGTGCCGGCTGCCCGTTCGCCCAGGGGCGCCACGGACCGTCCGTGCGGGCGTGGCCGTTGGCGCCCTCCCGCGGGCGCCCCCGCCCGGCGTCGGAAGACGCAGGCACGTCTGCGGCGGCCGTGCCGTTCGTACTCGCCGCCGAGGGACGGGCGGGCCGTGTCGCGGGAGGCGGTTCGGGGGCGGGCTCCCACTGCAGCGGGATGGGAGGCGGCGACGCCTGGGGGGCGGGCGTGATCGCGTCGTCGCGTTCGCGGAGGTCCATGTGGGAGTGCAGGCCCGCCAGGAAGCCCGGCAGCCACCAGTTGGCGGACCCCATGAAGCGCATGGTGGCGGGGACGAGCAGGGAGCGGACGAGCACCGCGTCCACCACCACCGCCACGAACATGCCGACGCCGATGAGCTTGACCACCGTGATGCCGGCCGTGCTGAACGCCGCGATGACGACGAGGAACAGCAGGGCGGCGCTGGTGATGATGCCGCCCGTGCGCTGCATGCCGACGGCGACGGCGGTGCGGTTGTCGCGGGTGCGGTCCCATTCCTCGCGGATGCGGCTGAGCAGGAAGACCTCGTAGTCCATGGACAGGCCGAACACCACCGCCAGGATGAGGATCATGCTGGTGGCCTCGACGCCGCCGGTGGGGGTGAAGTCGAGCGGCCCGGCGAGGTGGCCGTACTGGAAGCCCCACACGATCGCGCCGAACGACGCGCCGATGGACAGCACGTTCATCACGATCGCCTTGACCGGCAGGACGAGCGAGCCGAAGAACATGAACAGCAGCAGGAACGTCGCCACGCCCACGAACACCGCCATCTTCGGCAGGCTGCGCATGAGGCTGGCCATCAGGTCCATCTGCGCGGCCGTGCTGCCGCCGACGTCGATGTGCAGCGGGTAGCCGTCCTTGGACAGCTTCATCGCGCGGATGCGTTCCACCAGGTCCTGCGCCTCGCGCGCCATCGGCTCGTACCGGTGGGTGACGGAGATCCGCACGCCGCCGTAGGTGCCGGAGTAGCCGCTGAACCGGGCGTCGGTCACGCCCGGGAGGGCGGCCAGGGTCTTGCGGAAGTTCTCCAGGTAGGGCGGGATGTCGTCGCCCTCGCCGGTGGGCCGCCAGTTGCGCGGGATGAGGTCCCCGGAGATGACGACGTCGATGGGTTCGGCCGAGCCGTTGGGGAAGTCGCGCTTGACCGTCTCGACGACGGCGCGGGTGGGGCTGTCCTTGGGCAGGACGCGCGCGTCCACGCTGGAGAACTGCACGTTCAGGAACGGCCCGAACAGCACGGCCAGGATCGCCAGCGTCACCGCGAAGTACGGCAGCGGATGCTTCATCACGCTGTGGCCGAGCCGGTACCAGAACCCCGAGTCGGGGTCGCGCTGCGCGCGCCCGGGACGCCGCCACGGCATGCGCCCGAACTCCACCCTGGGGCCGAGCAGCGCCAGCATGGTCGGCAGCAGGACGGTCGCGCCGAACACGGCGACAAGCACGGTGGCGATGCCCGCCAGGCCGATGGTGCGCAGGAACATCTGCGGGAACAGCAGCAGGCCGCCGAGCGCCGCCGACACCGTCACGCCGGAGACGATGATGGTGCGTCCCGCCGTGGCCAGGGTGCGGGCGAGCGCGGCCTGCCGGATCGGGTCCAGCGTCCTGCGGTACGCCTTCTTGGCGGCGCGGCGTTCGCGGCGGCCGCCGGCGGTCTGCCACGGTTTGCCGTCGGGGACGCCGCGTTCGGCCATGCCGCGCGCCAGCTCCTCCCGGAACCGGGACACCACGAACAGCGAGTAGTCGATGGCCAGCCCGACGCCCATCATCGTGACGACCTCCAGCGCGAAGGACGTCACGTCGGTGACGTAGGTGACGGCGTGCAGCACCGCCAGGCCGCCGGCGATGGAGAACAGCGCCACCGCCATCGGCAGCAGGGACGCGGTGATCGCGCCGAACAGCAGCAGCAGGAGGATCAGCAGCGGCAGCGCGGTGATGGTCTCGGCGCGCACGATGTCGGCCACCACCTGCTCGCCGAACTCCAGGCCGAGCGGGACGTTGCCGCCCAGCCGGGTGTCCAGGCCGGGTGCGTTCAGCCGGTCCTTGACGGCCTCGTAGTTGCGCGCCTTGGCGGCGTCGTCCGCGCCGCGCAGCTTGATGGCGACGAACGTCTGGTGCCGGTCGCGGGAGGCGAACGAGTCGGCGTCGCGGCCCTGGAACGACCAGTACGACATCTGCTCGGCCACCCGGTCGGTGGGCAGCCGGGCGACGGTGGTGACCACGGCGGCCATGAACCGGGGGTCGTCCACGGTCATGGTGTCGCTGCGGTACAGGACGAGCACGTCGGGGTTGGTGCTGCCGAAGTAGGTGGCGCCCAGCTTGGCGACGAGGGTGGACGGCGCCTTGGGGTCCTCGAAGCCGCCCTGCTTGAACCGCTCGAACACGCCCAGGCCCCAGCCGCCGGCCAGCACGGTGCCCAGCATGATCAGCACCAGGCAGGTCCAGCGCCGTCGGTGGATGACACGCCCCAGCCCGGCGAGCATGGTCCTCCCGTGTTGTCGGGGCCGCCGGTTGCGCTCCGGCGGCCGTGGCCCCGTCCGGTGGCGGCCGAGGCCGAGGCTAACCGTCCTTGCGCCGCGACTCCAGCCGCTGCCGGGTGGTGGGCAGCGCGCCGTCCAGGTACCGCTGCCGCGTGGCGGAGCGGGCGATCTTACCGCTGGAGGTGCGGACGACCGCACCCGGTTCGACCAGCAGGAAGTCGTGCACGCTCATCTCGTGCTCGACGTTGACGGCGGCGCGCACGGCGGTCTCCACCTCGTCCAGGTCCAGCCGGGCCAGCGGGACGCGGCGGTTGCGTTCGGCCACCACCACCAGCAGCTCCCCGGAGTCCTCGCCCTGGACGGAGAAGGCAGCGACGTGGTCGGGCCGGATGGCGTCGTGCGCCTCCTGCGCGGTGACCTCGATGTCCTGCGGGTAGTGGTTGCGGCCGTCGACGATGATGAGGTCCTTGATGCGGCCCGTCACGTACAGCCGGCCCTCGTGGACGACGCCGTAGTCGCCGGTGCGCAGCCACGGCCCGGCGGGCAGGCCGCCCGGTTCGGCCAGCTCGCCGCCGAACGTCTCCCGGCTGCGTTCGGGGTTGCGCCAGTAGCCGCGCGCGGTGTTGGGGCCGTGCACCCAGATCTCGCCGACCCGCCCGTCCGGCTGCTCGCGGCGGGTCTCCGGGTCGACGATCGCGACGATCTGCCCGACGGGCCCGCCGCACGACACCAGCGCCGCGGCGCGGTCGGAGCCCTCGGCGCACGGGACCAGCTCGCCGCGCGTGAGCGCCTCCCGGTCGGCGTGCACGACCGTGGGCGGCGTGTCGTCGGCGGCGGCGGACACGAACACCGTCGCCTCGGCCAGCCCGTACCCCGGCGCCTGCGCGCCCGGCCGCAGCCCCGCCGGGCCGAACGTGCCGGCGAACACCGACAGCGTGGACGTGCGGATCGGCTCGGCCCCGTTCAGGCAGGTCACCAGGCCGGACAGGTCCAGCCCGGCGAGCCGTTCGGGGGTGGCCTGGGACGCGACGTACTCGTAGGCGAAGTTCGGCCCGGCCGTGTATACGTTCTTGCCGGGCCGCTCGGCGATCAGCTCCAGCCAGCGCATCGGGTTCATGACGAACGACACGGGGTCGGTGTAGATGGCGTGGTCGCCGTTCACCATCGGCAGCGCCATCGTGGAGATCAGCCCCATGTCGTGGAACAGCGGCAGCCAGCTGACCAGCTCCGGCTGGGGCCGGTCGGGCGCCCAGCCCGCCCACAGCTGCGCCGCGTTGGCCGTCACGTTCCCGTGGGTGATCTCCACCCCGGCGGGCCGGCGGGTCGAGCCGGAGGTGTACTGCAGGTACGCCAGGTCGTCGAAGCCGATGGGCTCGTCGCGCCAGTCGGCGGCGAGCGCGTCGTCCACCTCGTCGGCGACGACGATCTCGCGGGGCCGCGGCACGTCGTTGTCGGCCAGGAACTTGTCCACGTGCGGCAGCCCGTCCCGCGAGGTGACGATCACGGCGGGGGCGGCGTCGGTGTAGGCGCCCAGCAGCCGCTCGGCGTGGCCGGGCAGGTCCGGTGAGAACAGCGGCACCGCCACCACGTGCGAGTACAGCGCGCCGAGCATCGTCATCATGTAGTCGAGCGTCTGCGGCAGCAGCAGGGCGGCGCGTTCGCCCGGCTCGGCGGCGGCGCGCAGCCGGGCCGCCATGGCGCGGGCGCGCCGGTGCGTGTCCGCCCACGTCGCGGTGACCTTCACGCCCGCGGGGTCGAGGGAGTAGTCGACGAAGGTGTAGGCGGGGGCGTCCGGCTTGTCCGCGGCCCATCGGGCGACCCGCTCGATCAGGGGGGTACGGCCCGAACCGCCGGGCGCCAGTTCGGGAAGCAGCGAGCCCAGTGCCATAGGTCTTCTCCGGGGGAAGGGCCGCGTGCGGCGTCGGACGAAAGGTCCGGCCGGCTCCGCTGGTCCCGGTCGGCCTCCCGGCGTCCGGCGCCCTCCGGGGGCACGCGGCGATGATCGTGCAGCGCGAAGTTACCCGATGGTACAGAAGAGTGAAACGCGTTCGCGGCACATTACCGCCGACTCGATTTGTCACCCCGATGACAAGCGGGGCCACCGGCCCGCATGCGTTTCCCGCAAATGGTCACCCTGGGTGGTCGCCGTCCGTGCGCCGGGCGGCGCGCAGCGCCATGGACGCGACCAGGCGGCTGCGCAGCAGCGCCAGGCAGGTCGCCAGCCACAGCAGCGCCACCTCGGCGACCAGGACCATGCCGAACACGACGATCCAGGGCGTCCCCTTCTCCCCGTACAGGCCGGTCGGCGAGATCAGCGTCATGCCGTTGCCGGCCATCGGCAGCCGGCCGGCGGGCGGCGCCACGGCCGGCGCCGCGGGCGGCATGGGCGGCAGCGCCTGCCCCGCGCCCGGCGGCGGCACGGCGCCCGGCGTCCGGCCCGGTGCGCCGCCCGGCGCCTTGCTGGGCGCAGTGCGCGGCGTGGTGCCGGCGGTGTGTCGCGGGACGGGCACCAGGCCGGAAGGCTTCTTCGACGGCTCGCGACCGGCCTTCGACGTCGGCGACGTGTGCGGTATGGGCCGCCTGTGCTCCGTGGACGGCTTCTCCGGCTTCTCCGGCTTCTTCGTCCTCTTCGGCTTCTTCGGGGCGGCCGGGACGTCGGGCGCCTCACCGGTCTTGGCCTTCGGCCTCTGCTCGCCCTTCGGCCTGTCCTTGCTCTTGCGCGGCTTCTCCGGCCCGGGCGTCGGGCTCGTCGTGGCGGGCCCGGCCGGGGAGTCCGGTTCGGGCGGCGCCTTGGGCCCGTCCGGGGCCTTCGGCATCGCCGGGACCTTCGGCACCGGCGGCACGTCGGCCGGGACGCCGACGGGCGGGGGCGCGATCCGCAGCCGGGACGGCCGGTCGGCGTTGCCCGCCGTCACCAGCGCGGTCAGCGCGGGAAGGCGCGCCAGGCGGAGCGCGCGCGGCACCCGCACGTCGACGCGCAGCCGCCGCGACCGGTCGACGTCCCCGAGCGCGCATCTCAGCCGCCGCTCCGCCGCCGTGCACCGCGCGGGAGGCCGCCCCCACGACAACGGCGCGGGCGCGGACAGGCTCAGCCGGACGTTCCGGGCCGCGCCGCCGTGGGCGCGCACCGTGAAGACGTAGGTGTGGACGCGTTCGCGGGCGAGCGTCCGGCTGCCCGCCAGTGCCGCCGATGCGGTCAGCCGCACGTCCCCGGCGTCCGCCCGCGGGCCGGTGAGCAGCACCGCGGGGACGGCCAGCGCCGCCCCGAGCATCGCGACGCCCCACCGCCGGGCAGGTCGCCGGGCCCGGACGCGTCCGAACACGACAAATTCGCCGGTAGGCACCCGCTCCCCCTCGTCTGCGGCCTCCTCCGCCCGGGGGGCGGCGCCGGTCGGCGCCGGGCTCAGAAGATTATTTCCAGGTGATCACTCCGGGTAACATACGCCGTCTCTTTCGCGCACCGAAATCGACTCTCCGTAGAATCGGACGGTCGCGAGAAAGGAGCCGCCGGTGGCGCAGGCCGGGAACGCCCGGACGGGCGGTGCCCAGGCGGGGGGTGCCCAGGCCGTCCGCTCCCTGGAACGCGCCTTCGAGCTGCTGGAGCACCTGGCCGACGCGGGCGGCGAGATGGCGCTGTCGGAGCTCACCGAGGCGTCCGGGCTGCCGATGCCGACGATCTACCGGCTGATGCGGACGCTGGTCAACCGCGGGTACGTCCGGCAGGAGCCGTCCAAGCGGTACGCCCTGGGCCCGCGGCTGATCCGGCTCGGCGAGGGCGCCAGCCGCCTGCTGGGCACGTGGGCGCGCCCGACGCTGGCCCGGCTGGTGGACGAGGTCGGCGAGACCGCCAACATGGCCGTCCTGGAGGGCGACGAGGTCGTCTACGTGGCGCAGGCCCCGTCCCGGCACTCCATGCGGATGTTCACCGAGGTGGGGCGGCGCGTCCAGCCGCACTGCACGGGCGTGGGCAAGGCGCTGCTGTCGCTGCTGCCCGAGCCGACCGTGCGCGGCATCCTCGCCCGCACCGGCATGGCGGCCCAGACCCCGCGCACCATCACCGACGCCGACGCGCTGGTGGCGGAGCTGGCGCGCATCCGCGAACGCGGCTACGCGGTGGACGACGAGGAGCAGGAGATCGGCGTGCGCTGCGTGGCCGTGCCGCTGCCCGGGGCGCCCACGCTGACGGCGATCTCGGTGTCGGGGCCGTCGGCGCGGCTGACCGCCGAGGCCGTCACCGACATCGTGCCGGTGATGCGCGCCGCGGCCGAACGCTTCACCCGCGAGCTGGGCCCGTCGTGACCGCCGGCCCGGTGCGGGCCGCTCAGTCGACGCTCAGTCGACGACGTCGCCGACGATGACCGTCGGACGTCCGCCGCGCTCCCATTCCACGTAGTCGCCCGCCGCCTTGACCAGCACGGCCGCCAGCCACAGCGCGACGCCCATGTCGTCGGTGAACCCGACGAGGGGCACCAGGATCTCGGGGATGACGTCGAGCGGCGACAGGATGTAGACCAGCCCCACCGCCAGCAGGCCCAGGGTGCGGTACGGCAGCCCCTTGTACTCGCCGCGCAGGACGGCCTTGATCATGCGCGGTACGGCGCGCATCCGCGTCATGAGCCCGGGGGTGTCGGGGCCGAGCGTCTGGCTGTAGATGTGCCATGCCTGGCCCGCGGCCTCCGCTCTGCGTCTGCTGTTCACAGGCTCTCCCTCGTCTGGCCGGTGTCCGGGCGCGGCCGGCCGGACCCACCTGCCGCGCTGCTCTGTTGGACGCCCGTTTCGCCAGACTTGTTCCCCTCGGCCGTCTTCGGCCCCCTCATCAGGGGAACGCGACGCATGTCCCCGCACCCGAGGTCGGTATGCCTCTCCTGGTGGAGGCGGTCATGTTACCGGAAGTGAGGAATTCATCACTGCGGCGTGCGAGCTACGGGGATTCGGCCGCATTATCCGCCGTCCGCTGCGAACATGATGTCGGGGAACCGTCTGGGTTGTGGGATGGGGCGCCGGCTCCCAACGCTCCGGCCCCCGGCGTTCCCGGCACGGGCCGGTCCACACGCCCGGCACAGTCGACACCCCCAGGAGCTGACACGAGCAGATGAGCGGCGACCGACCGTACCGCCCCGACGTCGGCCGGCCCATCTCCGGCACCGCCGACGGCATCGGCTACCTGGCCCTGCCGCCGACCGCGGTGGACGCCCGCCCGGCGGGCCCCACCCGGCTCATCGTGGCCTGGCCGGGCTTCGACCCGCCCCGCACCGCGCCCGCACTGGCCGCCGCGCTGCCGCTGACCGGGGTGCCGACCTGGCGCGTCTACCTCGAACTGCCCGCCGTGGACGGCCGTCCGGCAAGCGGCCTCGACTCCGGCGCGCTGCTGACCTCCGAGGGCGTCGAGGCGTACGGGGCCGCGGTGGAGCAGGCCGTCGAGCGGCTGCCCGCCGTGCTGGCCGACCTGCGGCGCGACCTCGGCCTCGGGGACGGGCCGATCGGCCTGGCCGGGTTCTCCACCGGCGGCGCCGTCGCGCTGCTGGCCCTGGCGCGCGACATCGTGCCGGTCACCGCCGCGGCGCTGGTCGCGCCCGTCGTGGCGCCCGCGCACGCCGCCCGCTCGCTGGAGAAGCGCTCGGCCCGCGAACGCGACTGGAACGAGCGGGCCAGTGCGCTGGCCGAACGGCTCGACCTCGGCGCCCGCGCCGGCGACATCGCCGCCCGGGACGCGGCCCTGCTGCTCGTCGCCGGCACCAAGGACCGCCTCGTCCCGCCCGGCGAGATCACCGCGCTGCGCGACCTGCTGCGGCGGCGCGGCGCGTCGGCGGTGGAGTCGGCCACGTTCCGGATGGGGCACGCGCTGGCCGCCGAACCCGGCACCGAGGCGCGCCCGCCCACCACCGAGGCGGTGCGGGTCGACGGGGCGGTCACCGACTGGTTCCGCGACCGGCTCGCCGAGGTGAGCCCGGATCCGGGCGCCGGCCGGGTCGCCGCCGGCGCGGGCTCGCCGTCGCAGACGCTCCCGGACCTCGCGGCGGCCTCGGGCGCCACCGCCTCCGCCCCGCCCCGAAGCGGCGCGAAGGACGACGGCCCCGCCACGGTGCGCTTCGAGGGCTCGAGAGCCTAGACGGCCCGCGGCGGATCATGCCGGAGCGGCCACCGCCCGCCCGATCGCTCGCACGAGGCGGCGACGCCGCGGCACGCGGGGGCACGGGCCGGGGCGGTGCCGACGGGACGGGCGGTGGCGTCGGGGGGACGCTCGGACGTTCAGGTACGGGCCAGTACCTCATAGCGGACGGGGATCACCCCGGAGCCGGTACCGCCGACCTTGGCCATCGCCGCCCGTGACAGGTCCAGGCAGCGCCCGCCGACGAACGGGCCGCGGTCGTTGATGCGCACGGTCACCGAACGGCCGTTGTTCTTGTTGATCACACGGACCCTGGTGCCCATCGGCAGGGTCCGGTGCGCGGCGGTCAGCGCGTCGGGGTCGAACGGCTCGCCGCTGGCGGTCGTCTGCCCGTGCGCGTAGTAGGACGCCGCGCAGGAGCCGGTGCGCACCACCCGCGACCTGCGCTTCTTCTTTTTCTTCGCCTTGGCCCTGAGCGTGTTCTGCGAGCCCGCGGACTCGGGCGTGTCCGGTGCCTTGGTCGGCGTGGGCGTCACGGTGGGCTGCGAAGGCTCGGGGGACGCCGACGGGCCGGCGGATACGGATGGGGCGGGGGACGCGGACGGGTCGGGGGAGCGCGTCCCGCCGCGGCTGGCGCGGTCATCGGGGGTGCGCGGCTGGTCCGGTTGCGGCGTCGCGTCCAGCGCGGCGCGCGTGGCCCCGGGGGTGCGGCCGGTCGAGGCCAGCGCCCAGGCGCCCGCCGCGAGGACGGCGGCGGCGACGCCGGAGATGATGAGGATGTTCCTGACGTGGCGTTTGAGGCGATGCTCGCCAGAGTTGCCCACGGAGAATCCTTCGGTCGGGAACAGGGCCCCGGACGCCCGGCGTGCCTTGGGCACCGCCGTTCGGCGCGGCGGGCAGGCCGCGCGGACATCGTCACGTCACGGAAATCCCCCGCCGCGCACGGTCGGCCCGTCCCGGGGTGAACGGCCCCGCGGGCGCCTGCCGCGGGCCATCGGCGAGCCCCGGCTGACCGTGCGCCTGTATTCAGCGCCACCGCATCATCGCGGAAATCCGGCGTCCGGCAGGTGCGACGCCGCGCTCGCGCATCACGGATCCCCGCGGACGCCGCACACAATTCCCTGACCGTACGTTGAAATCCGCGGGAATCAACCGGTGGGCCGTTGTTTGTGGGGTTTGTCACGATGAGTTTTTGCCCGCTGAAGTCGATCACATACGCCCCGTGATCGAATTACAAGATCGCCTTTGTGGTCCTTTTGGACGTCGATCTCGTGGGAGAAACCGTGGTCCACCCGAAATGTTCACAAAAGGCGAACGGGGCGTCGCGCGATCGCGCGACGCCCCGTTCGGCGAGCTCTGCTCAGCGGGCGGTACCGAACCTGTCCAGGCCGGGCAGGCGCCAGTCTTCCTGCGACTGCTCCTGCTCCGTCGGGCTCTTGGCGGAGGCCGTCTCCTTGACGGGCGCCGCCGCCCCCTGGCCGGATGCGGCCCCCTGGCCGGACGCCGGCTTGGCGGCGGACGACTTGTTGGCGGACGACTTGTTGGCGGACGGCTTGGCGGCGGACGGCTTGGCGGCCGCGCTCGACGGCCACTGCGCGGCGCCCTGGTCGGCCTTCTGCTGCCGCTGGTTGCTGGCGGGCCTGCCCAGCAGACCGGCCAGCAGCTGGCGCAGCACGCCGCCGGCGCCCACCTCCGGCGCGGGCCCGTCGGCCTGGGCCTCGGCCGGCGCCTCGGCCGGGCCGGCGGCCCGGGCCGACTTGCCGGGCGTCCGCGCGAGGCGGCCGTTGAGCGGCGCGAAGTCCCCGGTCAGTGCGGTGTCGGAGGCGAACCTGAACTCCGGCGCGTCCGCGCCGCGGGACGTGGCGACGTGCTTGCTGCCGGAGCAGTTGCGCGAGGTCTTGGTCTTCTTGGTGGTGCCCGAGCCCTGCCCGATGGTGCTGTTGTCCACCTTGCAGTCGCTCTTGACCTCGACGAACTGCTCTTGGGCGTGGTCCAGACCGGCGGGCTTGGGCTTGGCCGACGCGCGGAGGGCCCCGAAGGCGCGGCGCGCCGCGAACTGGAAGTCCGCGTGCCCGTCGCCCTTGACGGACCCGGCCTTGCCGCGCACGCCCAGCATGCCGTCGACCGCCGCGGCGGGCCCCTTGGCGACCTTCCCGACGGCGAGCGCCGGCGACACGGGGGCGAACGTGTCGATGCCCTCCCGGACGGGGCCGCCGGCCGACCCCTGACCGGCCAGCACCCCCGGTGCGGCGGCGACGGTCACGGCGGCGGCCACGGGGGCCAGTACCGCGCCCCTGAGCAGGCTCCTGACGGATCGATTCATACATCCCCCCGGCGTTTGGTCGTCTCGACCCTTTGCACGTGTGCGCGCCGACGAACCGGTTCCTGTCACCGGACGCGGATTTCCAGCACACCGACGTACGGGGACGCTAATACGCCCTCGGGGGCCGCGACACCGACCACCGGACCGCTTGGCCAACGCGGAAGAAGATTTAGCGTAGCGATATACGACGATTCGCAGGCCGTACGCGATCTTGACCGTCCGGCGGAGAATCGTCCCGGCCGGTCATATCAGCCCGGCCGGGACGAAATACTTCCGAAACCGCAATCGGCGTCCGGGCGACTCCGGGGGCGGTCGGCCGCGAAAGCCCGAACCGATCCGAAACGCGGCAGGTCAGGACTCCTTGTCAGGACTCCTTGCCGAGGGCGATGGCCTCGTCGACCTCCTGCTTGCGGACGGCCAGCTCCTGCTCGTAACGCTGCCGGTCGAAGGCGTCGGCGATCTCCTCGTCCTGACGCATCAGCGCGTCCAAATCGGCCTTGGCGTTGTCGAGGACGCCCATGTCGGCATAGGCGGACCGCACCTTCTCCCCCCACAGCCCGATGTCCTTGACGCACGGGACGATCCGGCTGAACAACAGCGACTGGTACAGGTTGTACATCTCTGATTTCTCGACGTACTCCATGCACTCGTCCACGGGCAGGCCGAGGTTCTCGACCACCTCGCGGCCCTTGAACCGGTCGCGCATGAGATAGCAGCCCTCGACGACGAACTCCTCGCGTTCGGCCCGCTCCTTCTCGGTGAGCTCGGCGTAGTAGTCCTTGAGCGCCAGACGGCCGAACGCCACGTGCCGGGCCTCGTCCTGCATGACGTACGCCAGCAGCTGCTTGACCAGCGGGTTGGTCGCCATGTCCCGGTAGACGCCGAACGCGGCCAGCGCCAGCCCCTCGATGAGCACCTGCATGCCGAGGTAGGGCAGGTCCCAGCGGCTGTCCTCCAGCGACTCGGCGAGCAGCCTGGCCAGGTCCTGGTTGATCGGGTAGTACATGCCGATCTTCTCGTGCAGGAACCGGGTGTACAGCTCGACGTGGCGCGCCTCGTCCATGGTCTGGGTGGCGGCGTAGAACTTGGCGTCCAGGTCGGGCACGGTCTGCACGATGCGGGCCGAGACGTTCAGCGCGCCCTGCTCGCCGTGCAGGAACTGGCTGAACAGCCAGGAGCCCTGGTGGCGGCCGTACTCCTGGCGCTCCTTCTCGGTCATCCGGTCCCAGATGCGGGAGCCGAACAGCGGGTTGAACTGCTCGGGCAGGCCGATCACGTTGTTCGGATCAACCTCCAGGTCCCAGTCGATGCGCTTCTGCGCGTCCCACTGCTTGTCCTTGCCCTTCTGGTACAGGCTGAGCAGCCGGTCGCGGCCGTCGTCGTACTCCCAGGTGAAGCGGGTGTCACCGGACATGGGGACGTTCCACGTCTCCTGGGGGACGGGGGTGGTGTAGAAGTCGAACGAAGTCACCGGGGTGCCTCCTCGGGGCGCCGACGCCGCTGTCGCGACGCGAGGGGTGATGCCGCGCGGGCCGTCCCGCGGGCCTGGTACCGCCCGCGTGCTTTACATCACTTCGTAACATGTAAAGCCCGCGGAGGCCATACCCCCGCGGCCGCGCGCACCGCGCCGCGGCGGGCCCGGGCATACGATCGAAGACGTGCTTCGCCAGGTCGCCGCGCCGCTGCTCGGCATGGCGCTGACGCTGACCGCCTGCTCGGTGAACGGGTCGCGCGGCGCGTCGTCCGGGCGCCCGCCGACGAGCGCCGGCGGCACCGCCGCGGCGGCGGCCCCGAGCGCGGGGTGCACGCGGACGCCCACCGCCGCCGGCGGCCGGTACCGCTTCGGCGGACGCTCGTACCTGCTGACGCTGCCGCGCTCCCGCGGCCGCACGCCCGTCCCGCTGGTCCTCGACCTGCACGGGCTGCGTTCCAACGGCTTCCAGGAGGCCGTCTACAGCCGGGTCGCGAGCCTGGGCGCGGCACGCGGGTTCGCCGTCGTGGAACCGAACGGCGCGACCCGGCCCCGGGGCTGGCGGCTGCCCGGCATGGCGGACGGCACGGCGGACGTCCGCTACATCCGCGGCCTGCTCGACCACCTGGAAAGCACGCTCTGCGTGGACACGGGGCGCGAGTTCGCCACCGGATTCTCCAACGGCGCGGGCATGTCGGCCGCGCTGGTGTGCGGGCTCGGCGGACGGTTGGCGGCCGTGGCGCCGGTGGCGGGCCTGAACCTGACGCGTCCGTGCGCCGATCCTCGGCCGACCACGATGCTGGTCTTCCACGGCACGGCCGACCCGATCATCCCGTACGGCGGCGGCGCCCCGTACAACGGCAACGTGGCGCGCGTCCCGGGCTGGATGCGCCCGGCGGGCGGCGGTTCGCTCGTCCTGCCGTCCGTGCGCGACCAGGTCGAACGCTGGGCGCGGCTGTTCGGTTGCGGACGCGCCTCCCGGCGGCAGGCGGCCACGGGCATCACCCTGGTCAGCCGCTCCGGATGCCGGGACGGCACCCGGGTGGACTTCTACACCGTCACCGGCGGCGGCCACAGCTGGCCGGGCTCCCCCTCGCTAGGCGCGGGCCCGAGCACCACGCGGATCGACGCAACCCAGATCATGCTGGACGCGTTCGCCACGACAAGCGCCCGCCGAACCGACGCGGCCGCGGACCGCCCCGCACCACGCCCCGGCGAATGACCGCACACCGACTCAGCGCGAGCCACCAGGCCGGCGACGACCCGCCGCACACGGTGTGCTGCGGGTCTGCGGATCAGCGGTCGCTGATGTGGTGGGCGAGATAGGCGTGGATCATCCGCTCGGCCTCGGCGACGATGGCGGGGTCGCCGTCGGGGTCGCGGCGGAACGCCATCTTGAGCACCGCGTCCCCGGCCTCCACGGAGATGGCCAGCGCGCGGGCCAGCTCCGGGGTGTCGGCGACGCCGAACCGCTCCACGATCAGGCGGCGCAGCCGGTCGGCCACCACCGAGTTGTTGTCGGCGGCGGCGTCCAGCAGGTTGACGTCGGCGACGTCGCCGAAGCGCAGCACCCGGAACCCGGGCACGGTGCGGTGCATGTCCACGAAGATCTCGATGATGGCGCCGACCGTGTCGGACCAGTGGTCGAAGTCGTCCTCGGCCAGCCGCCGGGAGACCCGCTCGCCGAACCGGTCCAGGTTGCGCAGGGCCAGCGCCTGCGCCACGGCCCGCTTGTCGGGGAAGAACTGGTACACCGAGCCGATCGCCACCTCGGCGCGCTGGGCGATGCGCGTGGTGGTCAGCCCGTCGTAGCCGTCCTCGTCCAGGATCTCGGCGCAGGCGTCGAGCATGCGCTGCACGCGCTCGGCACTGCGACGTTGGGCGGGAAGGCGGCGCAACGGCGTACGAAGCTCGGTCACCCGACCATTGTCGCCTGTGCGGGGCGGGTGCGGCACCGCCGCGCGTCCCCGTCCGGAGCGGCCGCTTCCGCCGGACGCGGACGTCTGGTGGACGGGACGTCCAACCCCTAGGATCCGAACATTATTCGCGTTCATCAGGGGTGGCGATGGGGCTTCCGGACGGGTTCCAGTGGGGCGTGGCGACCTCCGCGTACCAGATCGAAGGCGCCGTCGACGAGGACGGCCGCGGCCCGTCGACCTGGGACGTGTTCTGCCGCGAGCCCGGCCGGGTCCGCGACGGCCACACCGGCGACGTCGCCTGCGACCACTACCACCGCTGGCCCGAGGACGTGCGGCTGCTCGCCGGCCTCGGCGTGGACGCCTACCGGTTCTCGATCGCCTGGCCGCGCGTCCAGCCCGCCGGACGCGGCCCGGCCAACCCCTCCGGTCTGGACTTCTACGACCGTCTCGTGGACGCCCTGCTGGACCACGGCATCGCCCCCGCCGCCACCCTCTACCACTGGGACCTCCCCCGGCCGCTGGAGGACGACGGCGGCTGGATGAACCGCGACACCGCCTACCGGTTCGCCGAGTACGCCTACCTGGCCGCCGAACGCCTCGCCGACCGGGTGTCGATGTGGATCACGCTGAACGAGCCGGTCGTCGTCACCGCGTACGGATACGCGCGCGGCGTGTACGCACCGGGCCGGACGCTCGGCATGGCCGCCCTGCCCACCGCGCATCACCAGCTGCTCGGCCACGGCCTGGCGGTCACCGCGCTGCGCGGACGCGGCGCCCGCGCCGTCGGCGTCACCAACCACTACTCGCCCGCGCGGCCCGCCGACCCGTCCTCCCCCGGCGACCGGACCGCCGCCGACACCTTCGACGTGCTGCTGAACCGCCTGTTCACCGACCCCGTCCTGCTCGGCCGCCTCCCCGATCCGGCGGCCGACGGGCTCGCCGCGCACGTCCGGGGCCAGGACCTGCCCGTCATCGCCGCGCCGATCGACTTCCTCGGCGTCAACTACTACCAGCCGACCTGGCTGCGCGCCCCCGCCCCCGACGCGCCGCTGCCGTTCGAGGAGGCGCCGGCCCCCGACGGGCTTCCGGTCACCGGCATGGGCCGGCCGATCGTCCCGGAGGGACTGCTGTCGCTGCTGCGCACGCTCAAGGAGCGCTACGGGCCGGCGCTGCCGCCGCTGTACGTCACCGAGAACGGCTGCTCGTTCCCCGACGAACCCGGCCCGGACGGACGCGTGGACGACGACGCCCGCGTCGACTACCTGGACGCGCACATCGCGGCCGTGCGCACCGCGATCGACGAGGGCGTGGACGTCCGCGGCTACTTCGTGTGGTCGCTGCTCGACAACTTCGAATGGGCGGAGGGCTACCACCCGCGTTTCGGCCTCGTCCACGTCGACTACGCGACGCAGCGCCGGACTCCGAAGAAGTCCTACGCCTGGTACCGCGACCTGATAGCCGCCGCACGCCGCGCCTGACCCGGACGGTTCCAGCCGGGGGTCAGGGGCGGGCGGACAGGCCGGTGCAGCCGCGCAGGCCGTTGTAGCGCTTGAGCTCCGCCGTCGCCGCCGCGCCCGTCAGCAGGCGCGGCAGCCCGCCGGAGATGCGGGCGGGCTTCCACTTGGCCGCGGTGACCTTGCCGTTCTCGGCGCGCAGGAGCAGCACCCCCGAGTTGGCGGTCTGGCCGCGGGCGGACGAGAACACGAAGTTGCCCAGCCCGTAGTGGACGTACTTGCCCTCCATGAAGCCGCCGCCCAGCGGGATGTGCGCATGCCCGCCGACGATCACGTCGGCGCCCGCGTCGATGAGCTGCTTGGCCAGCTCCTTCTGCCGGGGCAGCGGGCACGGCTGCAGCTCGGCGCCCCAGTGCAGGTGGACGATGACCAGGTCGGCGCCCTTGCGGGCGTCGCGGACGGCGCGCACCATGCGCGGCACGTTCTTCGCCGACGCCAGGCCGCCCTTGGTGTCGGTGGCCGTCCACGCCGAGATCAGGTGGTCGTCCAGCACCTGGGTGGCGCCGACGATCGCCAGCCGGTTGCCCTTCACGGTGACCCGGTACGCGCGGTACGCCTCGTCGGCGTTGCGCCCGATGCCCACGGTGGGGAATCCGGTGCGGCGGATCGCCTGGAGGGAGTCGCGCAGGCCCGTCTCCATGAAGTCCATGCCGTGGTTGTTGGCCATGGAGGTGACGTCCACGCCCGCGGCCTTCAACGCGGTGAACGCCGACGCGGGGGCGCGGAAGGTGAACTGCTTGCCCGGCGCGGGCGTGCCGCGCGTCGTGATGGCCGTCTCCAGGTTCACCATCGCCAGGTCGGCGGCGCGCAGCGTCTTGGCGATGGGGCCGAGCGCGGTGGACGGCTGCGCCAGCCGCGCGCGCAGATAGTCCTCGAAGTGCACGTCCCCGCCGAACGCCAGGATGATCGGCTGCTTGGCCGGGGCGGCGGACGGCGCCGCCGTGCGGGACGCCGATGGCGGAGCCGCCTTCCTCCCCTCGGTCTCGGCCTCGCCGGACCCGCCTCCGCACGCCGTCAGAGTCAGCGCTCCCGCCACAAACGTCGCAAGCGCAGCGTATTTCCGTCTGATCACTGGACTCCCCCCCGCTCGCCGGCACAAGCATGCCATGGGTTCGGCGTCTGGTCCGGCGAGCGGTGCGGCCGCGTGCGGCTAAGGGAGGATGTCGGTGAACGTGCCCTCGTTGTCGCTGCCGGCGCTGCCCGGGCCGCGGTTGAGGTTCAGCGTCCGGTCGACTTCGAGAATGCTGTCGCTCCCGCTGTCGGCGCCGGTGTTGTCGAAGACGACGACGCTCGGCGCGCAGCCGCAGACCACGTCGGCCGCCGCGGCCGGGGCCGAGACGAGGGCGGCGGCGCCCAGCAGCACCGCGCCGGCCAGAACCTTGCCGATGACGTGCATGAACACTCCTTGCCGAGGTGAGGCGGCACCCGGCAGTCGGGCCGGGCGCGCGGTTTCAGGCGGACGCGCCCTCCGGGCCGGGCGCGCCAGCCGCTGGGCCGGCCGCGTGCAGACCGGCAACCGGAGCTGGTGGTAGAGCATCAGCGGCAGCACCGTGCTGCCGACGGCTGGCTTGGGCGATGGTCATGGCGGGGGGTGATTGGGGGTTTCAGCGGTGGAGGGGCGCCGACGATGTGAGAACGAGGGGGCCGTCAGCGCGACGCGGGGGCGGGGGCGGCCCTGGCCGGCCGGCGGCGCGGTCGCCCGCGTGGGTGGGGGCGTGGATGGACGCCGCTTGGTCACATCGTCGACCCGGCGGTCTGCCTGCGCGGCCGGGAGTCTCGGGGACGGTGGCGGCTGATGTTCTTTTCGAGCAGGGCGAGGGCCTCCTGGACGCCGACGGCGCCGGAGCCGTCGGCCACATCGGGCAGCCGCCCCTCGTTGAGCTTGAGCTCCAGCAGCGCCTCGTCCATCGCGCGCTGCGCGGCGAACAGGCACGGCGTGCTGTAGATGGCCACGTCGACGCCGAGTCCGGCCAGCTCGGGCAGGGACAGGCGCGGGGAGCGGCCGCCGGCGATCTGGTTGAACAGCAGCGGCTTGTCGCCGATGACCCCGCGGACCTTGTCGATCCAGTCGACGCTGCGCACGCCGTCGACCAGGATGACGTCGGCGTCGGTCTCGGCCAGCGCCCGGGCGCGGCGCAGGATCTCCTCCTCGGCGGTGGCGTCGGTGCGGGCGACCACGACCAGGTCGCGGCGGGTCCGCAGCACCAGGTCCAGCTTCTCCAGGTACTCCTCCAGCGGGAGGATGCGCTTGCCGTCGACATGGCCGCAGCGGCGCGGCCGGGCCTGGTCCTCCAGGATCACCCCGGACGCGTCGGCCATCTCCAGCTGCTCGACGACGTGGCAGGCGACCTCCGGGTCGACGTAGCCGTCGTCGATATCGACCAGCAGGTGGTGCTCGGGGAAGGCCAGGCGCAGCCGCTGGACGAAGGCCACCATGTCGGGCCAGGCGATGAACCCGATGTCGGGCAGGCCGTAGTGGGAGGCCGCGAACCCGAACCCGGAGACGAACAGCCCGTCGTAGTGCTTGGCGGCGACGGACGCGGAGAACATGTCGAACACCCCGATCAGCGGGGTGGTGCCCTTCCCCTCGATGGCGCGCCGCAGTGCGGTTCCATAGCTCATGGTCATGTTCCGTGCCTTCTCCCTCCAGGCGTCCAGGCCCGATCGAGGATGCTTGGCGGCGCAACTGCGCACGACCGTACGGCGACCTATCTGCATCAACATGTCGCCGTATGAATAGTCACTCATACGAAGCCGATGCCTGCCAGTTACCGGAACGATACAGAAAGTAAAGAAAGGTTTGCGAAGTGTGACCACCCCTTGCCCTTTCCCGCACCCGAAGCGCCAGGGGATGATTGTCGGCTTGCACGCCCCCGGCCGCACCGAGAAGCCCGTTGTCGCATGGTCTCCGGCGAGGTCAGATCGCGATCCGCCCCCGTCGAGGGACGGCCATCCCGCCGACGGGTCACCGGTCCGCGGCACCGAAGACCTCGCCGAACACTCTCCGCAATCACCACCCCGCCGGTGTCCGATTATGCAGACAGGAGGCGGAGCGAGCCGCCACCCCACAATCTGGGGCAACTCAAAGACTTGAATGATTCAGCTTTAGCCGGGTATGTTGGCGGCATGACCGATCCCGCGATCCCGACCGCCGCGGCACAGCTGCGGCGGGCCGGCCTGCGGGTGACGGCCGCCAGGGTCGCGATCCTGGAGACCGTCCGGACCGGTGACCACCTCGGTGTCGAGGCCGTCGCCGGAGGCGTGCGCGAGCGCGTCGGGCACGTCTCCCTGCAGGCGGTGTACGAGGCCCTGCACGCGCTGACCGCGGCGGGGCTGGTCCGCCGGATCGAACCGGCCGGCTCTCCGGTTCGGTTCGAGGGACGGGTCGGCGACAACCACCACCACGTGGTCTGCCGCCGGTGCGGAGTGGTCGGCGACGTCGACTGCGTCGTGGGACACGCCCCGTGCCTGCGACCGTCCGACACCGCCGGATACGCGGTCGACGAAGCGGAGGTCACGTTCTGGGGGCTGTGCCCGGACTGCCGTGACAGGCCCGTGGACGACCCGTCCGAAACCGTTGCGGCGGTGTCACCGGATGCACCGTCCACCGCCCGCGGATCCGAATGGCAAGCGAAACACGGAGGAGCCGCGTTCATGACCGACAGGCCCATCACCACGACCGACGCCGGCATCCCGGCGCCGAGCGACGAGCACTCGCAGTCCGTCGGGCCCAACGGCCCGCTGCTGCTGCAGGACCACTACCTGATCCAGAAGCTGGCGCACTTCAACCGCGAGCGCGTGCCCGAGCGGGTCGTGCACGCCAAGGGCGGCGGTGCGTACGGGGTCCTGGAGATCACCGAGGACGTCAGCCAGTTCACCAAGGCCAAGCTGTTCCAGAAGGGCGCCCGCACCGAGTCGCTGGTGCGCTTCAGCAGCGTCGCGGGCGAGCTGGGCAGCGCGGACGCCGGACGCGACCCGCGCGGCTTCGCGATCAAGTTCTACACCGAGGACGGCAACTACGACCTCGTCGGCAACAACACCCCGATCTTCTTCATCCGGGACCCGCAGAAGTTCCCTGACTTCATCCACTCGCAGAAGCGGCGCCCCGACACCCACCTGCGCGACCACAACATGCAGTGGGACTTCTGGACGCTGTCGCCCGAGTCGGCCCACCAGGTCACCCTCCTGATGACCGACCGCGGCACCCCGGCCAGCTGGCGCCACATGAACGGGTACGGCTCGCACACGTTCCTCTGGTACAACGCCGCCGGCGACAAGTTCTGGGTGAAGTACCACTTCAAGACCGACCAGGGCATCAAGAACCTCACCGCGGACGAGGCCGACCGCCAGCCGCCGGACGTCCACCTCAAGGACCTGTACGAGGCCATCGAGCGGGGCGACTACCCCTCCTGGACCGTCCAGGTGCAGATCATGCCGTTCGAGGAGGCGGCCGACTACCGGTTCAACCCGTTCGACCTGACCAAGGTCTGGCCGCACGCGGACTACCCGCCGATCACCATCGGCAAGTGGACGCTCACCCGCAACCCGGAGAACTACTTCGCCGAGATCGAGCAGGCCGCGTTCGAACCGGCCAACTTCGTGCCCGGCATCGGCCCGTCCCCGGACAAGATGCTCCAGGGGCGGCTGTTCTCCTACCCGGACGCCCACCGCTACCGCATCGGCGCGAACTACCTGCAGCTGCCGGTGAACCGGCCGAAGGCCGAGGTGCACTCGTACAACTTCGACGGCCCGATGACGTACCGGAACCCGGAGGGCCCGGTGTACGCGCCGAACTCCTTCGGCGGCCCGGCCGCCGACCCCGAGCTGTGGAAGGGCGAGTCCTACGAGGTGGCGGGCGAGATCGTGCGCAGCGCCTACACCCTGCACCGGGAGGACGACGACTACGTCCAGCCGCGCGCCCTGTGGGAGAAGGTGCTGTCGGACGTCGACCGCGACCACCTGGTGAGCAACATCGTCGGCCACGCCTCGGCGCCCGAGGTCACCGCCGACATGAAGAAGCGCGTCGTGGAGTACTGGCGCAACGTCCACAAGGACCTCGGTGACCGAGTCGCCGCGGGCCTGGGCGTCAACGGCTCCTGAGAACGCCGCACCCTCCCGGGACGAGGCGGGGGCGACCTCACACTGAGGCCGCCCCCGCCTCCCCTTCACACGGACACCCGGCGGGCGCATCCCGCCAGGCAGCACCCCGATGGCGGCGCCGTCGGGCCAACCCTGCCGCAGCGGCGGCTGGAAGTGGGTGACGAGTCAAGCAAATGCCGCTGTCGGCGCAGGTAACGGGTGGTTGCCGCGCAGTTGGGTCGTCGCCATCGCTGGTCGGCCCGGCGGGTGCATCTCGCGATCTGGCGGCGGGTCGTCTGGCGGCGGGTCGTCTGGCGGCGCGCGCGGCGAAGGCCAGGTCGCGGTCGCCGCGTCCTGCGGGTCAGCGCTGGCCGGGGGCCAGTTCGTAGGGCGGGGTGTGGGTTTCGGCTCCGTCCGGTTCCGGTTGAGGAGGAAGACCGGCGGTCGCCGCCGGAGCCCGGGTGGGCTGCCCGGTGAACGCTTCGGCGAAGGACTGCAAGGCGGCCGTCATCTCGCTGGGGACGACGAAGAACGTGCTGCCCTCACCCTGCGCCAGTTTCGGCAGCATCTGCAGGTACTGGTAGGCCAGGAGTTTGGGGTCGGCGTCGTTGTCGTGGACGGATCGGAACACCCGTTCCACCGCGATGGCCTGGCCCTCGGCCTCCAGGACGGCCGACCGTTTGGCGCCCTCGGCCTTGAGGATCGCCGCCTGCTTCTCCCCCTCCGCAGTGAGGATCTTGGACTGCCGGACGCCCTCGGCGGTCAGGATCGTGGCGCGCCGCTCCCGTTCGGCGCGCATCTGCTTCTCCATGGCGTCCTTGATCGTCACCGGCGGGTCGATCGCCTTGATCTCCACGCGGGTGACCCGGATGCCCCACTTGCCGGAGGCGTCGTCCAGCACCCCGCGCAGCGCGGTGTTGATCCGGTCCCGGGAGGTCAGCGTCTCCTCCAGGTCCAGGGTGCCGATGACGTTGCGCAGCGTGGTGGCGGTGAGCTGCTCGATCGCCTTGATGTAGTCGACGATCTCGTAGTCGGCCGCGCGCGGGTCGGTGACCTGGAAGAACAGCACGGTGTCGATGTGCACCACCACGTTGTCCTCGGTGATCACCGGTTGCGCCTTGAACGAGACCACCTGCTCGCGCAGGTCGATCAGGGGCTTGACCCGGTCCACGAACGGGACGACGAAGCTGATCCCCGGCTGAAGCGTGCGGTGGTAGCGGCCGAGCCGCTCCACGTTGCGCGCCCTGGCCTGCGGGATGATCCACACCGACCGCATCACCGTGATGCCCAGCACCAGCACCCCGGCGATCACCACCGCCAGCAGCGCCAGCGCGATGTCGGTCATGACGTCTCCTTCCCGGTCCCCCTGTCAGCCGCCGCCTCCCCGGCGGTGTCACGTCCACCCGGGCCGCCGGTCGTCGTGGGGTAGAGGAGGGCCGTGGCTCCCTCGATGGCCAGGACGTCGGCGGTGGTGTCGGCGGGGATGACCGCGGCCGGGTCGTAGGGGCGGGCCGACCACTCCTCGCCGCCGATGCGCACCCGGCCGCCCGTGCGGCTGACCTCGGTGAGCGTGTACGCCTCGCGGCCGACCAGGGCGGCGGTGCCGGAGCGCAGCGGGGGCGGCTGCCGGACGTGCCTGCGCGCCACCGGGCGGACGACCGCCAGCCCGGCGACCGAGGCGACGGCGAACACCGCCACCTGGGCGCCGACGGGCAGCCCGAGTGCGCCGGTCAGGCCCGCGACCAGGGCGGCGACGGCCAACAGGCCGAGCGCCAACGTGAGCGTGAGCAGTTCGGCGATCCCGAGCAGCGCGGCGGCCAGCAGCCAGATGACCCACGCTTCCATCGCAACCACCTTGTTGCGCCCGAAGTCCTATTTATCACGGTATCTCCGATTGGCCGTCCAGGGCCATCAGGGCCGCCGCATGTCCGGCGCGTCCGGAACGGGGGTTTAGGTCCCACTACCGCCAGGTAGGTAAGGGTGACCGCGCGGGCCGCGGCGGATCGTGGACGGCCGGAGAGCGCCCAGGGTGGCCGCGGCTGACCAGGACGACTACTGTCGCAGACGGGCGAGCCGTGAGGCCGATTCGGGACCGCGTACCCGAGGAGGGACATGAACCGACGGGCGAGCAACATCTTCCGGCGCGGCCCCCGGCCGTCGGTCCGGTCGCACCCTGTGGAGATGGTGGAGGGCCTGGAGCACGCCAGCGCCCTGGACCGCGTCATCCGCGGCGTGTCCACCGCCGTGCGGCGGACGCTGCGTCCCGGCCCGGCCAAGGACCTGCTGCACGGGGTCCCGTTCGGCCACCCGGCCCATCCGCCGCTGACCGACCTGCCGATGGGCTGCTGGATGTCGGCCGCCCTGCTGGACCTGATGCCCCCGACCGCCGGCACGCAGCGCGCGTCCCGGGCGCTGGTCGCGGCGGGGCTGTCCACGGCGGTGCCGACCGCGCTGACCGGGCTGGCCGACTGGTCGGTGCTGCACCGCGAGCAGCAGCGGGTCGGGGTGGTGCACGCGGTGAGCACGGCGACGGCGACGGTCCTGTACACGGCGTCGCTGGTGGCGCGTCGGCGCGGCCGGGAGGCCGCCGGGCGGACGCTCGGGTTCGCCGGGCTGACCGCACTGCTGGCCGGCGGCTACCTCGGGGGGCACCTGGCGTTCCGCCAGGCCGCCGGGGCCAGTCACGCCGACCAGATCGCGCACCTGGTGCCGCTGGGCTGGCACGACCTGTGCCCGGTGACGGAACTGCCGGACGGGTGGCCGGTGCTGCGCCGCCTGGGCTACATCAGCCTGTTCGTCCTGCGCGAGGGCGACGACATCCACGTCCTGGCCGACCGCTGCAGCCACCTGGCGGGGCCGCTGCACCAGGGCCGCGTCATCACCGACGACAATGCCGAGACCTGCGTCGTCTGCCCCTGGCACGGCAGCACGTTCCGGGTGCGCGACGGCTCGGTCGTGCGGGGCCCGGCCACAGGACGCCAACCCGCCTTCGAGTCCCGAGTGGCAGAAGGCACCGTCCAAGTACGCGCCATCCCCTGACAACCCCCACGCGCCGCGCACGACACGGGAGTCTCAGAACGGGGCCCTGTGGCGTCCGACGTAACGGGGCCTCCAGTGGTCGGTGACCGCCAGCACCGCGCCTCCCGTCAGCAGACCGAAGCCGATCACGGCGACCAGGGCGATCGCGAAGGTCAGCATCGGCCGTCCCCCTCGCCGCGCAGGTAGGCGCGCCGCCGTTCGACGGCCTTCACGTCGCTCCTCCTCATCGGGAGCCACGCCCACAGCGCATCGAGACGCCGCGTCTCGCGGATGCAGGCGGCGCGGTCCGGCCCGAAGGCATGCGGCTCCACTCCCATCGCGAGTTCGCCAGGCGTCGGAGGCTGCGAAAGCCTCGCGGTCCAATACCCGCCTTCCTCGACGTACTCCGGCTCACTCCAGCGCCGGGACACGGCGGACGTAGCATTACGGTCCAAGGTCGGTCGCCTCCCTGTAAGGCGGTCGATCCAGGCCCCGCACGGCGGTCGCGACGTCGTGCCGGGGCCGTTCTTGTGCACAGGAAGCTGTGTTACTCCGAGTGAAGCACTGGTCCACGCAGCGCAACCAGGGGCACAATGAGGAGCAGGGGGGAGCACGCCGGAGCACGACGAGCCGAGAGGCCATGCGATGACCACCGCCGACGAGCGGCGCCGCATCGGCGCCCTCCTCCAAGCCGAACGCAGACGCCGCCGCTGGTCCAAACCCGAAACGGCCCGACGCCTCGCCCTGCACGTCCCCGACCAATGCCCCGACCGGGACACCCTGATCTCCTACATCAAACGCTGGGAAGCAGGAAAAGTCAGCATCAGCGAGCGCTACCGGTTCGCCTACGCCGCCGCATTCGACATGGACGTAGGAGAATTGTTCGGGCAGGCGGCTGCCAGGCCGCCGGACGAACTCACCGCCGGGGCGCTCGACCCGCCGGACTCGGACGGCCGTCCAGCCGACATGGAGTACGCGGCGAATCTCCGGGAGACGGGGCAGACGCTCGTCAAGCTGGACACCCTTTACGGCGGCAATGACGTCTTTCCACTTGCGCTGCGCGTCTTCCGCGACGCCCGTCGGAAACTCGCCGTCGGAGCATATGAGCCCAAGGTGGAGCGAGACCTCGTCGCAGCGGCCGGGGAGATCGGCGAGATCGCCGCATGGCTGGCCTACGATGCGGATCGGCAGGCCGAGTCACGACAGATCATCCTTGAGGCGCTGCTGCTGTCCCGGCAGGCCGGGGACCGCAACATGGAGCTGTTCGAGCTCACCCACATGTCCATGCAGTCGGTGTATCTCGGCCACCCGGCGGAAGCACTCCGGATCACGGACGGACTTCTCAGAGCCCAGCACCTCGCGCCGCGCGTGGCGGCGGTGCTCAACATCCGGCGGGGCAGGGCGCTCGCGCAGCTCGGCGACCGGAATGGCGCTTTCGACGCCCTCGACAATGCGCGGTCGGCCATAGCGGACGGCATCAATGAACGCGACCCCTACTGGACATGGTGGGTCACCGAAACGGAGATCGCCTGGCAAAAGGGCATGGCCCATGCCGAACTCGGCGACTGGAGAGCCGCCGTCCCGCTGTTCTATGAGACGGTCGCAGGGCGCACGGCCTCCCGACGTGCACTGCACAACGATCGCATTCACCTGCTGGACGCCCTGGTCCATACCGCCTCATGGGCGGACGCCGAACAGGTCATCGGTGTTGTCTCCGGCCAGCTCGGCGAAGTGGGGTCGAGCCGCGGCACGAACCTGCTCCGCCGCATCGTTCGCCGTATGGCCGATGCGAACGCACCGTCCACGGTCACGGACATCGCGCTTGACCTCCGCGAGCGTCTGGACGAGAACCCGCTCTGACACATCCGCCTTCGACTGCTTGCAGGACGGACACGCACTGCCCACGCTCGAAGCAGGCCGACTGAGAGGCATGCGATGACCACGCCCGACGAGCGGCGCCGCATCGGCGCCCTCCTCCAAGCCGAACGCAGACGCCGCCGCTGGTCCAAACCCGAAACGGCCCGACGCCTCGCCCCGCACGTCCCCGACCCATGCCCCGACCAGGACACCCTGATCTCCTACATCGAACACTGGGAAGCAGGAAAAGTCAGCATCAGCGAGCGCTACCGGTTCGCCTACGCCGCGGCACTCGGTACGGATCTAGATGTTCTGTCCCGACAGGTTGGTGACGCGGCTGGCGGGTGGGAGGCCGCCG